>JACNKY010000273.1 GCA_014381795.1 Pseudomonadota bacterium
AAACTCCCTTGAGAATTTAAAGCAGTTGCCGCTTGAGCAAAAATTGCTTGAGGACGCTTTGGAAGCAAAAACTCTGCACAGACTTTTAGCTTATCGTCCCGCTACACATAGTTTTAAACATCACGAATATGACCCTTTGGAACACGACTTGCTGATAATAGATGAAGGCTCGATGATTGATCAAGAAATGATAAGCTCATTACTACGTGCAGCAAATTCAGAATTACCTCACCAGCCTTCAGTTCCACGGATTATTCTGCTGGGAGATGCTCAGCAGTTACCGTCTGTTGGTAATGGCGCAGTGCTGCTGGAATTGACAAAGAATTCAAGCATTCCGGAAACAGCAGGTATTGCTGAAAATCCGCTGCATATAGTAAGACTGCTTAGAAGTTACAGGCAGGAGATCGGAGATGCCGCGGGCCGTAATATCCTTGGTGTGGCTGAAACAGTCAAAGAAATGGAACATGATCCTAGGCCGGAATTAATGTTTAATGCTAAAGCGCCAAATCATGAAATTATCCGCAGGCTGAAAAGTCTTGAGGAAGTTGAGAAGGAAAAAGTGTTTTTGCTGAATCAGACAAATACTCCTGCTCAACTGGAAAATTTTGCAAGCTGGTGGGTTGTAAATTATTTAAGTGATGAAAAATTTCTATCCGAAACACAAGAGAATTTTACCCATGATGCCTCGGAGTCTCGTGCAGCTAAACTGGATTATCTGTTTGAGCATTTAAAACATTTCCGTGTTTTAACAGCAACTCAGGTTTTGCCAACTGGAGCAATGGCAGTCAATCAGAAAATAAGCGAATGCTGGCTGGCAGAAAACGGAACAAAAGATTCATTTTCGGAGCACTATCCCGGAGAGCCTGTGATGGTGACAGAAAATAATTACAGGCTTCAACTGTTCAACGGTGATCAGGGCATATTTTTAAAATTTATCAATCCTGAAAGCAGAGAAGTTGAACTGAAAGCAGTTTTTGCTGTTGACGGTGAATTCAAGACTTTTTATCAATACGAGCTGCATCATTTGCAAACTGCTTACGCGATCACCGTTCACAAAAGTCAGGGTTCTGAATATGATCATCTGGCGTTGATTTTACCTGCTTTAAGTAGAGAGCGCTTGGCAAGTGAGAATGAATCAAGGAGCATTGGGGAATTAATGAGCCGTGAAATGCTTTATACCGCACTGACAAGAGCAAAGAAATCTGTGCTAATAATTGGCGAGCAAAGTGTTCTGGAAGAAGCAGCATTGCACAAAGTATCACGTTACTCAGGAATTGGTGCTGCTTTAGTGAGTAAATATAATGATTAAAGATTTGACTTGGTAAACAGTTACTAATCGCAAATAATAACACGAGAGAGTAACAGGCTCACCAAAGTTAAATATAATAAAAACAGTTAATTCAAAACAACACAAAAAAAGAACTAAGTAGCTGAAATGCGATTTCTCTGTAACCTTTATCTAATATTATTTTTGACAGGCACATTTGTGTTTGCCGGAGACGAAGTAGACTTGTTTCAAGTAGCCAGAGATGGCACTGCTGCGCAAATGAAGGAAATGATTGTTTCCGGCGCGGACTTGAAAGGAAACGATGTCTCCGGAAGGAATGCCTTGATGCAAGCTATTGTTTTCGGTAATCAGGCAACCGCACTGGTTCTGCTGGAAAAATCGCCGGATCTGGAAAGTAAAGACGGATTAGGTTTAAATCCGCTTAGCCTGTCTGTGCGTTACGGCGATACGGAAATGACAAAGATCCTTTTGGAACACGGCGCAAGTGTGAAGAGCACGATGGAAGATGGTTCGACTCCACTTATTTTTGCCGCGCTGGAAGGACAAATTTCGGCTGTGCGATTGTTGCTTGAGTATAATTCAGCAGTAAATTTTCGAACAAATTATGGAGAGTCGGCCCTGATAGTAGCTTCCTTTGAAGGTTACTTAGGAATCGTGCGTTTGCTGCTTGACGCAGGCGCAGACATAAATGCCGTAAATGAAGAAGGCTTCACAGCGCTTTTAGCCGCAGCCAGTAACGGTTATTTGGAAGTCGTAAATTATCTGACTTCCAGAGGTGCAAAGTCAGAGACGGTTCAAGTTCAAAATAATCTACTGACACCTGAAAACTTGTTTGGCAGTAGCCGTGAGGAAGTTGATTTTCAAGATGATTCATCTGAAATTAATGTTTCTGAACCGTTTTCTGAGTTGATCAGCGCGGCTATTGAAGGCCGCTTGAGTGTCGTCAATCAGATGCTTGCAAATGGAGCTAAAGTCAATAAAATTGACGATGTGGGACGTACCGCTTTGATGGAAGCGAGCTCTTTTGGACGTTACGGAGTAGTAAAACGTTTGCTGGAATCAGGAGCAAAAGTCAATCTCGAGGACAATCAAAAGATGACTGCTCTGATGCTCGCAACGCTTGAGGGACGGGAAAGGGTGGTCAGCTTGTTAGTGGACTGGAAGGCAGATGTTAACGCAGTCGATGCGGAAGGTGTAAGTTCGCTGATGATTGCCGGAAATGAAGGACGGACCGAAATTGCCCGTTTGTTGATTAAGCACCAAGCTGATATTAACTGGCAAAGTAATAGCGGCAGTACCGCGCTGATGGAATCTGCTGAGGAAGGTCGTACCGATACAGTAAAATTACTGATGGACGCAAAGGCTGACCCTTTGTTGTTAGATTTACTAAAAAGAAGTGCTCTTATTATCGCGGAGCAACAAGGCCATCTCGATATTGTGGAAATGTTAAAATAGAAATTTTAATCTCCCTTTATCAGCTTGGATCGATAACTTCTCAAATTGTTAAAATCCAATCTTCCATAGTTGCTATCTCACCAAAGTGAAACAATCAGAGTGGAAAGAACAGCTAGAGTCCATTGAAGCAGAAATGCTCAAGCTTGGACATGCAGCCGATGCTCCGGCAGTTCTAAGGCAATTCGGTACAAGACTCTCCACCACAATTCATCATTTTTTTGCTGAAACAGCTTTGTTTGAGCCTGATGCTGCTCTCACTGTTGAGCAACAAGCATTTATGCATTCCCTACAACTTTATGACTTGCGTTCAGTAATGCGTCTGGTCGTCAACTATGATGCCAGCAAAGGTTTGAAAGTTGTTCTGCCTGGAATAGAAAAAAGTTATCGTTCATTAATGGTCATTCAACAGTTGGAACGGTTTACTAAAAACTCCGAGGAATCTACTGCTCTGGACGCGTATAAATTTAGGCTGGAAGAAGCCTTGAGCCGTGTTCTAAAATGCAAACGGGAAGATCTTTATAAGGAAGAAATACTAGCTGAAAAAATGGTCTTGGTTTCAGGGGCACCGGAGTTTCTACTGAATAAATTCTTTACAGAACGCTTACGCACGTTATTTTCTTCAAATTACCGGGCCTATCTGATGCTCAAAAACCGCTACTTTTTGAATCGGCTTAAACAGTTTCGGAAGAATCATGATAATCACAAAACTCAACAAAATAAGTTGACTGAACTGGCAGTTAAGTTTGAAAATCATGAAGAGTTAACGCTTGAACAGCTAGTGGTAAAGCTCGATTTTCGTGAGATAGAACAATTGGTAAAATCCCATATTTCAAAAACTGCAGAACCTGAAACTGTGCCGGAAGAAACTGAAGTATTTACTGCAGCGGAAGATAACCTCGAAAATGAGAGCTCAGACTTCGAAGCTACAGAAGAAATTATAGTAAGCAAAGATAATTCTGCTGAAAAAGATCAAACTGACACGCAAATTTCTCTTGAGACTCTCACTCAGGATAATTCTGAAGACAACAGTTCTGCATATGAACAACTTTGTGCCGCTTATGCTGAACCTTTGGAAAAGCTGTCTGCGAGTTTTAGTCCTGTTCCGGAATGCTCCTCCCCATATTTTCGTTCCAGAGTTGAGGATTACTGTGATGAATTTGCAAATTTCTTCAGACAACTGCACGGAGGGAATTTACAGGTGATTGCCGCAAGTCACAATTTTACACAGGAATTACTGATCCAGCGTGGACAGGAATACAAAGCTGCTGAGCGTTGGGCGGTGGTTGCAAAAAATAATCAGGACGAAGAATCAGTCTATTTTCGTTCAACTGATGAGAAGATGCCTTTTGTGGATCGTAAAGCAGAGTGGAGTATGCTGATCCAAGCCCGTTTGCCTTTTATGATTCAGTTGCCTGTTGAAAAAGCAAAGACCATCGAAATTCAGAAAGACAAACTCTGTGTTTTTCAAATAGGAACTGCGTTTTTTGACCAGGAACATAAAAATAAACGTGATGAGTATCCGGACGTTTTTTTTAAATTGATGTTTGGAGGTCACCTTTTATCCGGTAAAAATGCTGTAATTTATGTTGAGGAAGATCCTTATTTCACCACTACACTTGAACAGATGTGGCATTGCCGTGGATTAGTGTACCTTTTTATTATGGCTATTTCCCATCGCTTTGCACATGAACTGTCCTCTGCCATGCAAGATTTTTTAGTAGAGATTTTACCGAAAACCCTTCATGTCAGCGGTGAAGTACCTTTCACTGACCCGTTAGCGACATCCTTGAATTATGCGGAAGTTTCATAAAACAGTACATAACGGTAATCCCTTTAATTCCTGTTTCCTATTATCTTTTGAGTGCTGACTCTTGCGTTCCTTTAGGTGATGCGATAAAACAGCTGATATGCTAAACTTATCAAATTCTACAGAATTAAACAGTTTGCTTAAATACAGAGTTGATACACTGTTATAGTTTAATAAACACAGATTATCATTTTGATTAAAGAATAATTACAATGATAAGAGTATTTTAAACAGGACTGTTTTCTGAGAAAAAAACCTTTACTTACTATTTGGCTGATGCACAGCCGCATTAATCCCTAAATATCCCAGCAATGGAACCACATGTCTGAAAAAAATCAATCAGGAAAAAGCGGACATCGCCGCTACTCAAAACTTGTCACTGAAACGAATGCCCGTGCCGCCAGCAGAGGAATGCTCTATGGTGTAGGTTTCAAAAAAGGTGACTTCCAGAAGTCGCAGGTCGGCATTGCTTCCACGTGGGGCACAGTCACACCCTGTAACATGCATATCAACGCTTTAGCAGAACATGCTGCTAGAGGCGTCAGGAAGTCAAAAGGAATGCCTTTGATTTTCGGTACAATTACAGTTTCGGACGGTATTTCCATGGGCACCGAAGGGATGAAATATTCGCTGGTTTCACGTGAAGTTATCGCGGATTCTATCGAAACGGTGGTTGGTTGTCAAAGTTATGACGGTTTGGTCGCAATTGGAGGTTGTGACAAAAATATGCCTGGTTGTTTAATTGCAATTGCCCGTTTGAATCGGCCTGCTGTTTTTGTTTACGGAGGTACAATTCTTCCCGGAAAACACAAAGGTCAGGATGTGGATATTGTTTCTATTTTTGAAGCAGTTGGTAAAGAAGCGGCAGGAGCAATTACCCAAGATGAGTTAGATGAAATAGAATCCTGCGCTATTCCTGGTGCTGGTTCATGCGGCGGAATGTATACCGCAAATACCATGGCATCTGCAATTGAAGCACTGGGCATGAGCCTGCCCAACAGTTCTGCACAGGAAGCAGTTTCTGAAGAGAAAGTAAGAGACTGTGTGGAAGCCGGAGAAGCGGTTTTGCGTTTGATCGAAGACAATATTTGTCCACAGGACATCCTCACTCTGGAAGCTTTTGAAAACGCGATTACGGTGGTGATGGCTCTTGGTGGTTCAACAAACGCAGTTTTACATTTGCTGGCCATGGCTCATGCGGCAAACGTAAAACTGGAACTGGACGATTTTTTAAGAGTAGGCGAAAAAGCACCGGTGCTGGCGGATTTAAAACCCAGTGGTAAATATTTGATGACTAATTTTGTCAAAATAGGAGGATTACCGCCTTTGATGAAAATGCTGCTCGATGCAGGTTTGCTGCATGGCGACTGTCTGACTGTTACCGGAAAAACAGTGGCTGAAAATTTGGCAAATGTGAAACCTTATCTTGAAGGTCAGGACATTGTGCGTTCACTTGCGGATCCTATCAAAAAAACCGGACACCTTGTTATTCTCCGTGGTAACCTTGCTGCTGAAGGCGCAGTCGCAAAAATATCTGGAAAAGAAGGTGAATACTTTAAAGGTACTGCGCGCGTGTTTAATTCTGAAGAAGAAGCGCTCGACCGTATTCTGGATGGAACAGTGGTTAAAGGTGATGTGATTGTTATCCGTTATGAAGGTCCAAAAGGTGGACCGGGAATGCGCGAAATGCTTTCGCCGACTTCTGCCATTATGGGACGTGGATTAGGGCAGGACGTGGCTTTAATTACCGATGGACGTTTTTCAGGAGGTTCCCACGGATTCGTGATTGGCCACATTACTCCGGAAGCACAGGAAGGCGGTTTGCTGGCAATTGTTGAAAATGGCGACACAATTATCATCGACATCCTGAATCGTAAAGTTGATCTGCAAGTTGCAGCAGATGAAATAAAAAAACGTCAGGCAAACTGGAAACGTCCTGAAGCGCGCTATACACGTGGGGTGTTGGCAAAATACGCAAAAACCGTCAGCTCCGCTTCATTGGGTGCAGTGACGGATTTACAGTTGAATTAAGCCGCATAATTTATGTAACTGACAACCATTACCGTAAATGATGCGGCTATGTCCAGAACCACTTTGAGTATAACCGAATCTGTCTCTGATTATTTGCTTTCAGTATCTTTGAGGGAAGCTGATGTTTTGCGTGAATTACGAGATGAAACCGCATCTCATCCGAACGCTAACATGCAAATTTCTCCGGAGCAAGGGCAGTTTATGCAGATGCTCGTTCGCTTGATTGGCGCTAAAAAGGTAGTCGAGGTAGGTGTGTTTACGGGTTATAGTTCGTTAGCTGTGGCTTTGGCTTTACCCGAAACAGGACGGATTGTAGCTTGTGACGTCAGTGAGGAATACACTTCGATTGCTCGGCGTTATTGGGAAAAAGCCGAGATCGCTGATAAGGTCGACTTGCGTTTAGCCCCAGCGGTGGAAACGCTGGATCATTTATTGAAACATGATCAGGGCGCTGAGACATTTGACATGGCGTTTATTGACGCGGATAAAGAGAGTTATCTGCTCTACTACGAACGTATACTAAAATTGCTACGACCCGGAGGTTTGATGCTTGTGGATAATGTCCTTTGGAGCGGCTTGCCTGCCGATCCTGAACATCACGATTCCAACACAGACGCGATCCGGGAGTTCAATGCATTTTTATTCCAAGACGAACGTATTGACCTCAGTTTGCTGCCTCTCGCCGATGGTTTGACTTTGGCAAGAAAACGTTGAATATTTGAGGAAGTGTTTCTACTTGCTTCCTGACTGGTAGCAAAAAGCAAATGATTGTGAGTAGAAACAACCCAAGAGACAGCTTTGATATTTAGCTGATTTCCAAATTTTACGAAATAAATTTTAATGATATTCTAAATATATCAATTAAAAAGACAAAGTTGGACGATGCAGATTTAATTATCAGCTAAAATCCTTTCCAGTCAGATTATTGGAGGAAATTAATTTGATGGCTGAAGATTTTCAAAATAATTTTGACGAAGAGTTTCCCAGGATCACTGACATAATAATTGCAGGAATATCAAATGAATAATGAAGTGCTTTCAGCAGAAAAATTTCAGCGAGACACTTTTTCGGCCCTGAACAATCCACAACTACGCCGTAATTTTAAGCGGGCCATGGGCGGATTGATGGAAAAGCGGCAAGCGGTTTTTGCGGATACTGAGGAGTGGCAACAACTCCGGGAATTGGGACGTTCTATACGTGCGAATGCTTTAAGAAAACTTCCGGATTTGCTGGAGAAGTTAGAAAGTAACTGCAGAAAAAACGGAATACAGGTTCACTGGGCAGAAAGCATCGATGAGGCAAATGCTCTGGTGCTGGAAATCGCGCAGCGTCACGAAGTGAAAAGCGTGGTCAAGGGTAAATCAATGGTTTCCGAGGAAATGGAGTTGAATCATTTTCTGGAACAACACGGGATTGAGGCACTGGAAGCAGACCTGGGTGAATACATAATTCAAGTTGATCATGAATTGCCGTCACACATCATTATGCCTGCGATTCATAAAAATAAAGAACAAATCGCTCAGATGTTCCATGAGAAAGTTGATGCTGAGGCGCATGCTGAGACTGCTGAAGAAATGACGGCGCTCGCACGAAAAGTTTTACGGCAGAAATTTTATGAAGCGGATATGGGCGTTTCCGGAGTTAATATCGCAGTGGCGGAAACCGGAACACTCTGTCTCGTGGAAAACGAAGGCAACGGAAGATTCTGCACTACTCTGCCACCGGTGCACGTTGCCGTAATGGGTATCGAGAAAGTAGTTGAGCGGTTTGAAGATGTGCCGCCGTTGTTAAGTTTGTTGACACGCTCGGCCACAGGTCAGGTGATCACAACTTACTTCAACATGATTAGCGGAGTACGTAAATCAGAGGAAAAAGACGGTCCGCATGAAGTGCATTTGATTTTGCTCGATAACGGACGTTCCAGTATGCACGCCGATTCTTTGTTACAGGAAACCTTGCTCTGCATCCGCTGCGGTGCTTGCATGAATCATTGTCCGGTTTATTCCCGCATTGGCGGTCACGCCTATGACACAACCTATCCCGGTCCCATCGGTAAAATTCTCACCCCGCAAATGAAAGGCCTCCACAAAGCTGGGCATTTGGCAGATGCGTCAAGTTTGTGCGGTGCCTGTGTTGAAGTCTGTCCTGTGAAAATTCCGATCACAGATATTCTGCTGCGTTTACGTCACGATAAGGTGGAAAAGAAACGAGCAATTCCAATTACAGAATCCGGCGGTTGGAAAGCAAAAACGGAAAGTATGGTCTGGAAAAGCTGGGCCATGGTTTTTTCAAATCCGAAACTCTATCGTTTAAAAAGTTTAGGTATTGCAAAAATGGGAAATTTAGTTCCGGGCTGGCTGCCGGTTCTCCGGAATTGGACCTCTGTCAGAACAACTCCGCGTTTTGCTAAGAAAAGTTTACACCAAATGGTACGTGAAGAGGGTATCAGCGATGAATAATTCCACCAGCGCACGTAAAAATATTCTTGCAAATCTATGTAAATCTCCTGTCGCAGCAGAAAAAAATCCACGGAATGATGCAGTAATGGAACGTAAAAGTTGGACAGAGGCAGAGAAAATTCTGCAGTTGAAAAGCATGATGGAAGCGGTTCACACGGAAGTCATAATTTGTACTGAGAACGACTGGGAAAACACGCTCCGTGCTGTTGTAAAAGAAAAAGAAATCGGCCAGCTCCTTTACGGAAGCAAAACCGCTTTAGCAGAAAAACTCCGCAATATGCGTCAGCAGACTCCGGACACTATGCCGGAGTTGGTTGATTACAAACAGCCGATTGAAGAAAGCAAGGATCTACTGTTTGAAATTGACGCAGCAATCACAACAACACGCGGCGGAATTGCAGAAACCGGTTCGCTGATTCTTTGGACCACTCCTGATGAACCGCGGCTGATGTCACTGATTCCACCGATTCACCTGGCCGTGCTTCATGCGAATACCATCTACAACACTTTTTGGGAAGCTGTCAATAAAGAGCAGTGGAATTCCGATATGCCGACAAACGCGTTGCTTATTTCCGGACCTTCAAAAACGGCGGATATTGAACAAACCCTGGTTTACGGAGTTCACGGCTGCAAAGAGCTGGTTGTGCTTTTGATACAATAAAGCAAAGAATTTAAGAATAATGCAGCAAACAGACATCATCATCATCGGAGGTGGAATTGTAGGTCTTGCGACTGCATACCAATTCAGCCTGGATTATCCACGCCTTAAAATCACTCTGCTGGAAAAGGAACCCAGCCTCGCAATTCACCAAACCGGACACAATTCCGGAGTTTTACACACCGGAATTTACTATAAACCAGGTTCTCTCAAGGCACTCAATTGCCGTGAAGGGAAATCCAGCATGGAAGAATTTTGCCGGAAAGAGGAGATCGATTTCGAAATTTGCGGAAAAGTGATCGTCGCTGTTTCGGAAAACGAATTATCTGCGCTCGAGACGATTTATCAACGTGGAAGAACAAACGGTGTACGTTGCGAAATGATTGGCGCAGAAAAACTGCACGAGTTGGAACCGCACGTTGCAGGGATTAAAGCGGTGCATGTTCCGGAAGCAGGTATTGTGAATTATGGAAAAGTTTGTGAAAAATTTGCGGAGCAGATACGTCAACAGGAAGGTAACGAAATTATTTGCTCAGCAAAGGTGACAGCCATTCGCCAGAAGACTCAACGCATGCTTGTAGAGACTAATAATGGTGAATATGAGGGACAGTATGTAGTTAACTGCGCTGGTTTGTATGCTGATAAAATCACCGCCATGACTCAAAAACCAGATTCCAAAATTATTCCGTTCCGTGGAGAATACTATGAGGTCCGTCCGGAAAAACATCATCTGTGCCGGAATTTGATTTATCCGGTTCCGGATCCTGATTTCCCGTTTTTAGGTGTACATTTTACACGCATGATTGACGGTTCTCTGGAATGCGGTCCAAACGCGGTTTTGGCTTTTGCACGTGAAGGTTACACACGTAGCACAGTTAATTTTCTGGAACTCGCGGAAGTTTTGAGTTATTCCGGATTTATGAAATTTGCGTTAAAATACTGGAAGGCAGGTGCAGGAGAGATGTGGCGTTCGTTCAGTAAAGCTGCTTTTGTCCGTGCGTTGCAGCGACTGATTCCTGAAATAAACGCAGAAGATCTGGAAGAAGCTCCTGCCGGAATTCGAGCTCAGGCGGTGCTGCCGAATGGTAAGCTTGTAGATGATTTTCTGATTCAGGAAAACAAAAACATAATCAATGTTGGGAATGCACCCTCACCTGCGGCGACCTCGTCACTCAATATCGGCAAACACATTGTGGAGATTGTCGCAAAGAGATTTTGAACTGCAGGATTAAAAAGTGTTTTTGAAGATTTCAGACTTTTTTACTTTCTCATCATTTTTTTAACTGAGACAACCCTCATTCTGCCAGCGTAATAAAACTCTTTCCAGTGCATCCAAAGGCAGAAAAAAATTACCACTTTTAGGCGGAACAAAAAACTCATTGTTTGACCAGCCCAGAGAAAATAAGTTTTCAAAACAAAATTGTCCGCTGGTACGTAGTGGACGTATTTCTAATATTTTAACATCGGCAGGTGCAAATAAAACATTTGTTAAGCCTGCTCCATGTGCCGCGATTACGTGAGAAGCTGAACGGAAAAGCTCGACCTGTTCACGGACACTCATCTGCTCCAGATAAACTTTGCGGAATTTGTGTTCCTTCAGTAAACCTAAAAATTCCTCCTCATTTGCTAAGTGACGTTTAACCGCTAATTTTCTGGAAACATAAATTCTTTGTTGAGATCTTGATTGATGAGAAGAAAGTTGAGGGTACATATTTTCCGCAAAAGTTCGGATTTTTTTGATTTTATCCAAATTCCAGTCAGGTGTTTTCATTTCCGGAATTATGAGTTTTTCAACACGAAAAACATCTGCAGCTAAAATCTGCACCTCAAAACCTGCTTCTCTGAGAAAATCAACAAACACAAGCGGCATAAATTCCGGAACCAAGACCGGAAATCTGGGAGAGTCGAGCAAATGTGGCAGCAGATCTGTCAGCAGGTGGTAATAACTGTAAATATGCGGAGAGATTCCTAAATGGTAGGTTCCTTTAAGCATCTGGGCA
>JACNKY010000277.1 GCA_014381795.1 Pseudomonadota bacterium
CACGTGAGGCAACAATAAAATCTACCTCAGTAGTTGTAGGTGTTTCTTTAGCTGTAGCACTCTACCTGGGAATCGCTGATTTAGGACTTTCGGACATCATGCAAATGGTAATTGCTGGATAAAATAGTGGAAGAACAAACTGGAACCGAAATGGTATTGGAAGAACAAAAAGAGATAGCAGAAACTCAGGACAGTACTTTGGGAGAGCAACAGAATGATGCTCCGGAAGTAAGCGCTGATGAGACTGAAGCTCATGGTGATGCTCCGGAAGTAAGTGCTGATGAGACTGAAGCACAGGGCAATGCTCCTGAGATTGAAGCTGAAGCCGCTGCAGATAATACGACGGAAACAGCAGAACAGGCTGAAGGTATTGAAGCACAAATTCCTGAAAAGCCGATAAATCCAAATGCAAAATGGTACATCCTCCAGGCATATTCCGGTTATGAAGTTCGCGTAGAACAGACGATTAATGAAAAATTAAAGATTGAAGGTCTTAAACATCTAGTAGACGAAATATTTATACCTTCAGAAGATGTGATCCGCACCAAGGAAGGCAAAAAACGGAAAGTAAACCAGAAATATTTCCCTGGATATGTGCTGATCAACATGGAACTCACCCCTGCATTGTGGCACCTTTTGATGGATGTCAACAGGGTTTCAGGGTTTATTGGCGGGACACAAAAAAATCCGTTGCCTCTGGATGAGCGTGAACTTGATACAATCCGTTCCCAAGTCAGCGAACGATTCCAGCAGAAAGCGACAGAAGATGAATTTTCACTTGGACAAAAGGTGACAATCACCGAAGGTTCTTTTGGAAATTTCAGTGGTACAATCGATGAAATAAATCTCGAACGCAGAAAATTAAAAGTACTTGTTAGTATTTTTGGCCGCCCCACACCTGTTGAGGTGGAGTTCGAAAAAGTAAAACACGTAGTAGAATAAGACAAAAAAACCATGGCAAAGGAAATCTCTTCATTCATCAAGCTTCAAGTTCCGGCAGGAAAGGCAAATCCATCTCCACCAATTGGCCCCGCATTAGGTCAACACGGTGTGAACATTATGGAGTTCTGCAAAGCTTTTAACGCACAAACTCAAGGACAAGATACAATCATTCCGGTGGTGATCACTGTTTACAAGGATCGCTCATTTACCTTTATTACCAAAACACCTCCTGTACCGGTTCTGATCAAAAAAGCCCTCAAATTGAATAAAGGTTCAGCTACTCCAAATAAGGATAAAGTTGGTACTTTGAATAACAGTCAACTTGAGGAAATTGCCAAACTGAAGATGCCTGATTTGAATTGTTATAACCTGGAATCTGCCATGAAGTCTGTGGCAGGAACTGCCCGGAGCATGGGCGTACTGACCGAGGGATTATGAAAAAACTGAGTAAAAGAACAAAAGTTTTTCAAGATAAAGTGGATGCAGAAAAACTGTATCCTTTGACTGAAGCAATTAATTTGCTTAAAGAAGTGAAAGCGACCAAATTTGATGAGACAGTTGATGTTGCCTTAAGACTTGGAGTTGACACACGTAAAGCTGAGCAAATGGTGCGCGGCACCTGTTCTATGCCAAATGGTCTGGGTAAAGAAATTCGTGTGCTTGTTTTTGCAAAAGCAGATAAAGCCATTGCAGCTGTGGAAGCCGGTGCAGATTATGTGGGTGGTGAAGATTATGCTAAAAAGATTCAAGAAGGCTGGCTCGAGTTTGACCGTGTTGTAGCAACACCGGATATGATGGCAGTTGTAGGACGGATAGGAAAAATATTGGGTCCAAGAGGACTGATGCCAAATCCAAAAGTCGGTACAGTAACTTTCGAAGTTGAAACAGCCATCAAAAATATTAAAGCAGGGCAGGTAGAATTCCGTGCCGATAAGCAAGGTAACCTGCATGCTGCTATTGGGAAAGTTTCATTTGATGCAGACAAGCTTTGTGAAAATGTAACTGCCCTAGTTGACACTGTCAAAAGGATGAAACCTTCAGCCTCAAAAGGTATTTTTCTCCGTAATTTTAGTGTGAGTTCTACAATGGGACCCGGTCTTAAGGTGGACCCGCAAACAGTTAACACCTGAAAAACTTTTTTAGTTTTCTTGTCTAAGACAGTAGGGGCCTAACGGCTTAATTTATGCCCTGCCGAGACACAGCTTCCGCAAGTGACACAGCAACATTCTGCTGTGTTCCTTCCTCTGTCTTATTCAATTTTTTTCTAAATCTTCGGTTTTAAGAGAAACTGCTTGCAGGCTTTTTCTCGACAGTGCGTGTCTTAAAGCGCTTCTTTGAAAAACCGAAGGAGTGAATGTTTAACATAATCATATCGAAAAGGTTCCATGGAACGAAGCCAAAAAGAAGCTCAAGTCAATGAACTTCGGTCAATCTTTAATAGTATATCCGCAGGAGTACTGGTTGATTATCGTGGTATTGAAGCAAATCAGGTTGTAGAACTTCGAAAGAAGCTGAATGATGCCTCATCCACCATGAAAGTAATCAAAAACTCGCTGGCACGTATTGCCGCGGAAAACACTCCGATTGCAGAACTGGCCGATCAGTTCACGCAGACCCGTGCTCTTGTATACAGCGACGGTGACGCGGTTCAGCAGGCTAAAGTATTGTCTGAAGCCGCCAAAAGTTTAGATAAATTGAAAATCCTTGCTGGAATCCTTGTTGGTGACAGCAAAATCAGTATCCTCAATTCGGGTGAAGTCGAAGCACTTTCCAAATTGCCTTCAAGAGATGAGCTCATCATGAAGTTGTTGTTCTTGATGCAAGCACCTGCAACTCAATTTGTTAGTACTCTTAACGCAGTTCCTGCGAAATTTGTTCGCACTTTGGCTGCAATCCGGGATAGCAAATAACAATCCGGTTTATTAACATTCTTCCCATGCTAGTGTGGAAGATGAACTTAACCTTTGTCTGAGAAATAAAATGGCAAGTATCACAAAAGACCAAGTAATTGATTTTATCGCCAACATGTCCGTATTGGAAATGTCTGAGTTGGTAAAAGAAATGGAAGAAAAATTCGGTGTTAGTGCAGCGTCTGCTGCTGTAGCTGCTCCTGCCGCTGCTGGTGGAGCCGCTGAAGCCCCTGCGGAAGAAAAAACCGAATTTGACGTAATTCTGACCAGCTTTGGTGAGAAGAAAATTAACGTCATTAAAGAAGTAAGGAGTATCACAGGATTGGGACTCAAAGAAGCTAAGGAAGCTGTTGAAGCTGCTCCAAAAGCAATTAGAGAAGGTGTCTCCAAGGAAGAAGCAGAAGAAGTCAAAAAGAAACTTGAAGAAGCCGGCGCAAGCGCGGAAATCAAGTAAGTTACTTGTCAAGAGCGTGTCCTTCCCGGGACACGCTCCTGCTTTTTATCAGTCCTAGCTTTTGCCCTCCCCCAGCTATTAGATAGTCCAAGTAGAAGTACCCTTAAAGTTAGAGTTATTATTACTGTATTTAGTGTTGATCACAATTTCGCACTGGACTGTTACAGAATAGAATTTTAGTCTAGTATAGATTATTTTGCTAAAACTTAGGCCTTGCATCACTAATGGAAGAATCTTTAAAAACCTACGAAGAATACTTTTCGCAAGCAGTGGAAGTACGCATGCGTCATTATGAAAAAGAAGGACGCCTCCAGCATGTGATGCTCTCACATCAATTTTCCATTAGCCTGATGGAAGAATTATTTGATATTGCGGATCACGTTAAGGAAATGACGCGTAAACCAAATGGGATAGAATTTTTGAAATCGCTGTTGTGCCACAAAAAGGCAATGCTCTATTTCACCCAGCCTTCAACAAGAACCTTCCTCTCATTTTTGACAGCATGCCAGATGGTCGGCATGGACACCGGAGAAGTCCGTGATCCATCTTTATCTTCAGAATACAAAGGTGAAAGTCAGGAAGACGGAGTCCGTGTTTTCAGCAGTTATTTTGACATGATTATCATGCGTGATCCAAAGCCTGGGTTTTGCGAATATATGGCCTATTTGCTCGACAGTACTGGACGCAGCATCCCCATCATGAATGGCGGCAGCGGTAAAGATCAGCATCCAACTCAGGCTCTACTTGACCTTTACACCATGCACCGCTCCTTTCAGAAGACAGGAGGTATCACTAAAAAGAGATATGCATTTGTGGGAGATTTGCTGCGAGGAAGAGCCGTACGTTCTTCAGTCATGTTATTAAGTCAATATAAAGATGTCGAAATGGAGTTTATTGCTCCGTCTTCTTTTCAGATTGCAGAGGATCTGGAAGAATATTTACTCTCACAGGATGTAAATATTCATAAAACTGATAACTTGGAAAGTGTTATTTCAAACGTCGACTGCATTTACATGACAAGGATTCAGGATGAGTATGATCTCTCCGGAGAGTCCAACCTGATTGATTATTCAAAATATAGTCTGACTTCGGATAATGTCAGCAGAATGAAAAAAAATTCCATTATTTTGCACCCCTTGCCCAGACGGCATGAAATTTCACCGGAAGTCGATGCTGACCCACGTGCCATGTACTGGAGGCAACTACGAAACGGCGTCTATATTAGAGCAGCTCTACTGCTTTATGTCTTCAATGTTGCACATCGCTTAAAGGAGTATTAAAATAACTACTTCTGACGTTGCTGTAGGAAAATCCAGTTATAGCAGAAACAGTTTTTTAATCTTATAAACAAACATGGCCAACCCTAAATTTATTTCAACGAATGTTGCGGCTTTACTCGTTTACGGACGCCCGCCGATGGTGTTTGCCGGTATGGTCTGCGCCATCAGCGTGATGTTGGACCGCAATCCATTTGTTTACTACAGCGGAGTAATTTTTCTGCTTTCCGCAATGATCCTTGATTTAATAGATGGCTGGTTTGCGGCACGTTATAGACCACAGGCAAAACTTTCACATTTAGCGGACAGGATCATGGATAAAGTCGTGTATGCGATGATTTTTCCAATGGTTGCAGTAGGAATGATGTGGCGGTACCAGACTTTAGCTGAAAGCGCGGATTTTCGTCTGGAAATGCTGCACGTCGTTTTTGTATTTGTCTTGTGCGTAACAGTTTTAATGCGTGACAATTTTGCGCACTTCATGAGGAATTTTTCGCTCCGTAAAGGTGAAGAAGAAGAAATGAAGGAAGTCACCAGACTCCGGACGATGGTTGCAGCCCCGATCGGAGTTGTACTTTACATTCACGCCTTTTATGTACCAGGAGGTCCGGATTCTTCACTTTATTCATGGATGAGCTGGCTGGGAGCAATTCCGATTCAGCAGCTTTTCTTTTTGGAAATCCTGCTACTGATAATCAATTTTGGCTCAATTGCCGGTTATTGTCGAAAATACGGTACTGCATGCCTCGATGATCTTTGTTTGAATGATGAGGTTTTACGCCGCAGAATTTTAGCCGTTTTTCCAAATGCGCTGACCGTGATGAATGCACTGATGGGTGTCTTGGCCATACTCTTTGCTTATCGTGGACGAGTTCAGGAAGCATACCTGATTCTGCTGGGAGCAGGGTTTTTTGATAAACTAGACGGTGCTGTCGCTAGGAAACTTGGACTCACAACGCCTCTTCCATCTGCAAAACCAAGGAAATATAACATTACCTTAGGCGGTGTGCTTGATGACGTTTCCGACACAGTCAGTTTTTGCATTGCGCCGGCAGTTATATTTTACATCCTGATGTCACAAGTTGCTGATGAATCCATTCAGGCGCTTCCATATGGTTGGATTTCAATTATGTATGTCGTCTTAGGTGTAACACGTTTAGTTTTATTTATTCTCGATCAAAACAGTATCCCTGGATTTTTCAAAGGTATTCCTGTTCCGGGAGCGGCCCTATTAGCAGCAGCACCTTTCATAATGCTCGGGAATGCGCTTGAAACTAATTCTGCTGACTTGGTTTTTTGGGCACAATTTTGTTTTGTCTTAATGATAATTGCAGCAATCTTAATGATAAGTTTTCCAATTCGTTATATGCACATCGGCCGCTTAATGAGCCGCAGTAGAAAATTTTTAATTTTAACTATCCTGCTTATCATCGGTTTCGCATTCACGCCATATTTCGGGCATGCCGCACTTGCTTACTTGATCTTATATGTTTTTTCGCCGCTTTACACTTGGCGTATCAGTCCGGAAGTCGCCTCAAAGGAGAATCCGGAAAATCTCTCTTCCTCTTCTTGAACACCAATGCAGGAACTAACTGTGGACAACGAGTCCTCTGATCTTCCAGAAAATACTGAAGAACGAATGGTTGCTCCAGAACAACAACTTGGCGAGCAATTTGATCAATCTTTACGGCCTGAGCGTTTACGTGATTATATAGGTCAACAGGAAATTAAAGAAAATTTGATAGTTTTTATCGGAGCAGCCAAAAAACGCGGGCATGCGCTGGATCATGTACTCTTAAGTGGACCTCCAGGATTGGGTAAAACTACACTTGCAAATATTTTCTCACGCGAAATGGAGGTGCAACTGCGTGCGACTTCTGGACCTGTCATTGAACGTCAGGGTGATTTAGCGGCAATTCTCACCAATCTTGAACCTGGATCAATTTTGTTCATTGACGAAATTCACCGGTTGAACCGAGTGGTGGAAGAAGTACTCTACAGCGCAATGGAGGATTTCACCCTCGATATTATTATCGGAGAAGGTCCGGGGGCCCGTACCGTAAAAATCGATTTACCGCATTTTACCTTGGTGGGTGCAACAACAAGGGCTGGATTGCTTACTTCACCGTTGAGAGAACGTTTTGGGATTCAGTTCCGCCTTAATTTTTATGATCCGGAAGAGCTGAAAACAATCATCCTGCGTGCTGCAGCTTTACTGGGTATTGAAATAGTAGAAGAAGCATCTTTGGAACTTGCGCGCAGAGCAAGAGGTACACCCAGAATCGCAAACCGTTTACTGAAGCGCTGCCGTGATTTTGCAGACATGGAAACTTCAGGAGTGATCACTTTACCGCTAGTCGAGAAGAGTCTTGATAAAATGAGAATAGATCTGGAGGGTCTAGACAAAATGGATCGTCTCATCCTTGAAGCCATCGTTGAAAAATTTGGCGGAGGCCCTGTCGGACTGAGTACACTTGCGGCTTCTGTCTCAGAGGAAAAAGACACGATTGAAGATGTCTATGAGCCTTTTCTGCTACTCAAGGGTTTTTTGCAGCGTACTCCTCGTGGGCGGATGGCGACCGAAAGGGCTTACCAGCATATGGGTATTTCAGCACCTCCTAAAAAACAAGATACTCTTTTCTGAAACATTTTAACAAGTATTTTCCGGATAACTTTTCTCAAATATTCATGCCGCGTTTTTGCCGGATTCTGCTGAATAACATTCCTTTCCCGTTAATCACGCCAAGTGGACATGATCGTGCTGAACAGAAAATTATTCTCCTCTGCAGCAAGCTGTTTTAATTATGGATACTAATTTTTCTCCAATTGAAAATTATCCCTTCCTCTCTCCGTTCATCTTTACAGAGGATCCGCAAAAACTTGAAAAACACAAAAAAGCTTTACTTAAAAAACTGATTAAAGCCTGGATGCCTCTGCATATTGAGAACAACCAGACACAGGAATATCTCGCTGCCCGTGAAGACGTTTTTGCAACTGTTACTGCAGAGTATTATGAAGAGCAATATAAAACAATTGTAGAAAAGAGTCTGAGCGCTGACAGTTCCTTCGACACTCTCGCCCAAAATACACGTCTCCTGGACAGTATCATCCATACTGCTTTCGAATATGCTTTCAAAGATTTGCCAATCCTCAAAGAAAAAATAATTGAAGAACTCAAAAAAGAGTATCGATTCAAAAAACAAAAACTACCTAAAAATCGGCAAAAACTCAAACTTACCCAAAAACAAATCGAGAAACTTGAAGCCAATCCGGAAGATCCTGAACAAAGGCAATTACTGAAATATTACAACAGTATTGAAGCAGATTTAACTAAGGAGACAGCTTCCCTCAATGAACGCGTGAAGTACCTAAAAGAATTAATGCCGCTTGCTCAGCAAGCTGAATTCAAACGTGATTTTTTACTTAATCATCTGGTAATCTTTGCCAGAGGAGGATACGGACGTGCGGAACTCAGTTTCGCTTCAGACAGGGATCTAGGGTATTGCCTTGATACACAGCAGTTAAGTTCCGGAGAAGCTGAAATTTGCCGGCAGCTCATCATACATATTGAGCATTTACTCCGGATAGCGGGTATAGAAACGGCTCACCAATACTTTGAATTAAACGAGGATTTATCCCGTTTTAAGGACCCCGCAGCAATTCATACTATTCCGGCCATCCTGGAAAGCAGAGTTCTGTTGGGTAGTAATAATTTGGCTAATGCACTGAAACGTCGATTTTTTCAAATCCTGCCTTATGAAACCTTCGTCCTGAGCCAGATACGAGATTACCATGACCGCACAGTCCCTGGATTGAGCCAAATGAATCTTAAAGAAGATCAAGGTGGGTTACGCTCTCTGCAAATCCCGCTTTGGTTGGCGGCTGCGACTTTTGGTGTTTTTCCAAATCAAACTGCAGATATGCTCGCCCTGTTAATTCAAAAACGTATAATTTCACCGAGACAGGGTTTTAAACTTTGTCAGGCGCTGGAATTTTTGTATGACTTACGCAACTTTTCTGCAACCGCAGAGAAGTTTCATTTTGATAATGAAGCGCGTGAAAGAGGTCTTTCTGAAAAAGATCTCAAGATTAATATTATCAATGATGCAACAGAGCGCCTTTACCTGCTCAAGAAAAATCGTTTCCAGAGTATAGACGTATTTGACCGCTATCGACTGCAGATGGTGAATTATATTCAATATCTTTCACAGGAAATTTTACAGCGACTGCTGGACCGCACCATAGTAAGGACTTTCTCAAATTTCCAGGTTGTCGTCCATCTGGGTAAGCGTCAAATTGTTGAGGTAAATGCTCTTGAAGGTTTACCGCAAGTGCCGATATCGCTAATATTCAACGATCCAACTGCGTTACTTGAGCTCTTTGAATATGTGGGGCAGTCCGAATATGATTTGTCTTTTGAACTCAAAGACGAAATGGCGGATCTGATCCGGATCATCACTCCGGATGTTATCAATGCTCACCGTACGCAGATCGCTGAACGTTTTACCAAACTCATGCTCACTCCGTTTGCTGCAAGTGCCTGGCGAATTATGTTAGATATTTGTGAACCGATTAATGCAGAAAATGAACCTCGGACTTTGATGGGCTGTTTCATTCCAGAAACGAATAAGATGCGCTTTTTACTGCGTAACCTGGCTTACCATCAACATCCGGTTTGCACTCATACTCTGAATGCCCTTGATCGTACGCAAAAAGAACTGGACCGGCTAAAAAAAGATTATCAGGAACTATATCAATATCTTGATCCAAAGCATATCTTAGCACTCAAGTGGGGCATCCTGTTCCACGATGTAGGAAAAATAGATCCGCAGACTGATCATGAAGTTTCTGGAACTTCAATTGCGGTCAAGGCTCTTGAACGTATCGGTTATGAAGACCAGGAATTATTCGCGCTTGTATCACTGCTTATTGCACATCACACGACTGTCGTTCAACTCAGCAGAACTTCCGCTTATTTCGATCAAGCACTGCAAAGTTTTTTCGAAATTGCGGACCGTAACCTGATTAATGTCATTTTGCTTTTTCTCTGCAATATTTCGGATTACATTTCTGTGAGTGACAGCAACGCCCACTCAACGCGAGGATTAAGAACATTTTTTGAGGAGACATACCGTGTTTTTACCGAAATGCGTTCCTCCCAAAAGCAAGAGGATTCCATGGATTTTATCCTCTCGTATCTTGATAACAAAAAAATTGACCTCGAATCAGACACACGTATTGATCTGCTGATAAACAGAAGTCTCCGTGAAAATCTTGATTCTGTTTTACTCAAACCGTTGGAACTGATAAACAAAAAAGAAAGGAAACTGCTTGAAAAATCCGGTGATGAATTACAAGTCCTCTGGCGTGACCTTAAACTGGGTTCGTTGGATAAACATGGTACTGACCAGACTACAGAAAAATTTATCCGCACAATTCGGCAAGCTCTCAGCAATAAAACTTTGGTTGAACTGACAGAGCTTTACAGTCCCTTAATCAACTGGTTTTTTGCTTCATTTCCAAATCGCTTTCTGCTTAGTTCTTCTCCGGGAATGATTGCAGAGAATCTTACTATTTTCAACAAACTTGAACGTCCCGCAATTGTAAATGTCATCACCAACGCAAGAGGTAGACTTAACGCTCTGCTGATTTATGTGCATGACCTGCCTCAGATTCATAGTAGAATCGCCTACACCTTGAACCTTAAGCACCTTAACATTGAATCAGCAAAGATAAACCAAATAAATTTTGCAAGCGGTCACGTTGCTTTTTGCTATTATTTGAAGGTCTCAAAAAGGGAAGAGGATAATGTTATTTTTCCACTTGAGCTGGAAACTTCCATCAGAAGAAATACCCCGCCTGCACTGAAAATAAAGCCACAGACTTTTCTCTACAACACAAAGTTTCAGTTGGAGTACCTCAAGGATGATAAAAAGGGCTACATAATCAAAGAAACCAATAATGTCTCTTCTGGCGATTTTCCAGTGTGGAAAGGAGATTCACGCGATAAAACTGAATTTTCAAGACGTGATAAAAATTATCTCCGTATTAAAATAACAGCCGAAGACGCACCCCTCGTTTATTACAAAATGGTCAGTGCGTTTGATCGGGCAAGAGTAGTGATTCAGCAGGCCGTCATTACAACCATCGGCCATCAAGTTATCGATACCTTTTATATTACAACTGACGATAATGAAAAACTGCTTAAATCAGACTTTGAGGAATCCCTCAAACAGGCACTGATGAGTCCCTCTGAAATTTGATATCACTACATTCATATAATGTGATTGAAAAAGTTTGACTTTAACAATGATTGTGATAATTTAGATAAAACTTTGTATCCAGATGACACTGAGGGATCTGGCCCTTTGAAGTGTCGAGCATCCTTTTTCCGCATCAAGGTGCTAATGCCAGCCCCTCCGGGAAGTTCCGGAAGGGAGTCGATACGACTCGATTCGAGTAAAGTGCTGGTCCGCCTATTTTAGTGGCCCACCTGTTTGATTCTCGTTTATCAGTTTGCAGTATAATCCGCAGGGATATTGTTATTCCTCCTGTGGAGAGACTCTGCCTGTCATTTCA
>JACNKY010000211.1 GCA_014381795.1 Pseudomonadota bacterium
TTCTCGTCTATCCTGTTTATCAGTTTGCAGTATAATCCGCAGGGTTATTGTTATTCCTCCTGTGGAGAGACTCTGCCTGACATTTCATCCGAATAATACTGTTAGTCAGTTGCTGATTTGTTTTTCTCATCAAATGACTTTTCCAGATATAACAGTTTAATGCTATTCGAGTTTGAGCATGAGCAGTTCACCATGCTTTGAGACAGTGCAAGTTTACGCCTTTCGCCTTTATTTTTTTAGAAAGTAAGTTATGACACTCATTGTTAGTCCTGATTATCACGCAGTTCCAATACTCGAAAAAAATGGTATCCGCTGGATTCCGCCTTCACAAGCCGCGCGTCAGGATATTCGTCCATTACGCATAGGAATTCTCAATATAATGCCGCTTGGAGAAAAATATGAATTTAATATTCTCCACCCTTTGGGACTTTCGGTTTTGCAATTGGAACCGATTTGGATTCGTCTGGAGTCACATAACTACAAAACCTGGGAACCCCGGCATGTAGATGACATTTACGTTACTTATGAGGAAGCTAATCGTGAGCATCCGCTTGACGGCTTAATTTTAACAGGTGCACCGGTTGAGACTGTCCGTTTTGAAGATGTACACTACTGGGACGAAATCAGCGCTATTCTCCAAGATGCGCGTCAAACAATTCCCAGTACACTTGGACTCTGTTGGGCAGGATTTGTGATGGCTTATTTAGAAGGAGTAAACAAATTTAATTACGATCAAAAACTGTTCGGTGTTTTTGAATTGAAAAATCTTGCCCCTGCTCATCCGATCATTGGAGAGTTGGACGATGTCTTTTTCTGCCCGCAAAGCCGTCATGCTGGGATTCCGGACGAAGCCATGGAAGAGGCTGAAAACGACGGTCGACTAAAATTACTGGCTTACGGGAAGGAAGCCGGCTATTCTATTTTTGCAACCTCTGATGACCGTTTCATCGCGCATACCGGGCATCCTGAATACAACGCTACCAGACTGGCGGATGAAGCAAAACGAGACCTCGGGATTCCGGACGTCGCTCCGCCCGTAAATTTTGATTTTATGGAACCTCTCAACCGCTGGCGTTCACATCGCAACACTTTTTTTGCCCAATGGGTCAGCTATTGTTATCTCAAAATAAGCACTCATGACATGTCAGTTAAAAAAGATTTAATGGCCTCCGCCAGAGAATGACATGTTTGAATTATCGTTTTAACTTGCGCCTTCAGCGCACTGCAGTAAAGTTTCAATAGCTTAAAATAATTAAAATTATCTTGAATTAATACAAACATAAATTACGAGTTATGGCAAACAAAGAGAATGAACCTCCTAACGGTTTAGAAAAATTGTTTTCTACACAAGGTGTCCTGATTGCAATTTTAATTTTAGGATTTTACTGGGTGTTTTTTGGAGAAGATAAAAGCCAGGAATCTGCACGCTACAATTATTCCTCCGAAAATATTCCAATTGGAGTAAGTAATCAACTTAACGCTGAAGCAATCGAAAAACTTGGAATTGATCTAACGGAGCATCTTGATCCAAAATTGATAGCTGCAATCACCTCCGAAGCTTTAAGAGAGACTTCCCAGGCAAAGGTTTCTGACAAAGATTTCCTGCCGACGCTGGTCAACAAAATATCAAACAAGGTCCGTAACATTAGTACAATCGATTTGAATCAGGACGGAATGGCGGATCATGTTTTGATTGTACCTCAAACAGAAAAAGGTGATGCAGATTTTCTGTTATTTTCAATTTTGGTTCCGGATCCCAGTCAGGTTGGCACGTTGCCGTCAGGCTCAGATCAGGCTGCCTGGAAGGATATTGCGGAAAATAAGTCAATCGAAATCATGACAGCCTCTGTTGTACGTGGTTCAGGCGATGAGATGACGATGCAGTCTACTCCAAATCCGGAGATGTACCAGTCTGCAGGGGCACCATACGCCCCATATTATAGTACCGGTTACAGCATGACTAATCTTTTAATGACATCAATGATGATGTCAATGCTCTTTAGACCACCATATATCTGGGGCGGAGGTTATGGTTACGGTTATGGTGGAGCGAGGGCAGTTAGTTCAATTCAAAACCGCAGAGGAGCGTCCACTTCAAAAATGAAAAAGGCCGCGCCATCCTCTTCTTCCGCAAAGACTGCCGGCGGGAAAAGTGTATCTTCAAACAAGTTCCGTTCAACTTCAAATAAATCCCTGAATAATATCAAGAGCACCAAATTCCGCTCAGCAAATCGCAAAGCTTCCGGAGGAGGTTTCGGCAGCAACTCAGCGCAGAGGAAACCCGCTGTTTCAAAACGCAGACCAGTACCGAGAAAGAAATTCAGCTTTGGCGGAAGCCGCCGCAGCCGAGGATTTGGCTTTGGAGGTTTTGGACGAAGGAGACGTTAATATTTACAATCTATGAAATGAAAGTAGGGTGGATCTTGCTTAGCAAAACTAAGAAGACTCGTTAATTTCCCACTCAATAGCATTTGTTTCATAAGTTTCTGCGTCTAATACGGAAACTCCCGGCTTAACTGCTGATCCGAATTTTGCTAACGCATTCTCACGCATTTCCTTCATCCTGCTCATGTAGGTATGATCTTCAAACAATTCTAACTGTTGTTCACGGTAAGGTGCATGTAAACGTGCCTCACCTTCTATTTTAAGATGACAACTGGCACAAAGCGGAATAAGATTTTCGAATGCGTTATTTGCCGGATTTTCATCAATATGGTGAACTTGCAAAACCATTTGAGCATGTTTAGTTTTTCTACAATCTTTATCACACCTCGCGCAGTGGTAGTTAAACAACTCTCTTACATAACGTGAAACCGTTTCCCATTCAGGGTGATAGCGAGAATCATGAGTCATTTAAGCTTCCTGACTCGGAGAGTTGAAAAATATTTCTTTACGTTCTATGCGAATTTGGTTATACATAATTAGTTAAATTTTAATCGTAACAGTTTTTTCCAAAAATTTTAATAATTCGACAGGATTATAATGGCTATCAGTCGTGACCAACTTGTTAATATCTTAACTGTAGTGAACTTTTTAGCACATGCTGAAAGAGAAATGCACGTTGCCGAAAAGAAAGTTCTAATTGCTACCTTCAAGGCTGCTTCAATCACTCCGGAAGAACAAGAGCAAATGAAGGCAAACACTTCTCTGGAAGAGATGTTAAAACACATCGAATCTACAGAAGCAAAGCACGCACTGGTTGAACTAATGGCTTTAGTCGCCGCATCAGACGGTGTGTTTGAAGACGAGGAACGTGTTATTATTAAAAAAATTATGAAGCGTATTGGTGTCACAGACGATCATCCGTATTTCGATGATGATAACCTTGACGTTCCTTCCGTTCGTGCCAATGTAGGTAAAATTTTGAATTCCTTCAAAGATTTAGCTGCTTAGCCTGAATGCCGGCAAATCCACTTGTTAAATAAAAGCACAGTAATTCTTGAGCATCCTCCACAAGACTATACGCAAGATAAGATCTTTTGTAAAGAATTGCTAGAAAGATAAATGAGAGGTAGATAATAAAAGGAGGTTTCGGAACAGATATTTTTACGTATCCGCCCGAAATTTTAAGACTTGCTGAGAAGCAGGGCTTCAGATCCGGGTTTCCGGCTCAAAGTCCATGTGCAACTGACTCATGACTGTATCAGATGCTTCTGTATAGGAATCATCTAACGCAAGATCATTGCCCAACAAAAAACCGTTGTCATTGTATTCGATCTTGTTGATCACGCCACCTTTGTTAAGAAAGCGGGACATTGCATCACTGATTTCTTCGTGTGAAATTTCTTTTACTTTTTTAGCTATTCTAGCCATATTTTCCTCTTAATAATTAAAAGTTGTTGATAATTAAATTTCGAATGCCCTGAATCGTTGAGTTGTCAGACGAATCTAAAAACCGTTCCGCCATCTGCAGGACTAGCCGAAGCATAAATTCATGATTTGTTAGCACTCACTTTACAAGAGTGCTAGTAGCTTGTCAAGCTTTTTTTTAAAAAAAGGTTGATTTTTTCAATTTATTTTGTACAGGAGATTTTTTTAAGGAAGAATAAGCTCACATCCAGAGCATCCACAAACAATCTGTGCCGTCCAAAAACATGTGAATCAGCAGACCTAAAGCCGGAATCCGGAAACGTGGACTAAACAAAAGAGCGAAGTAAACTGCAATAGCCGGCCAACTGTGAAGAGGATGAAAACCAAGACCGCAACGGTTGGGATCGAAGATTGGGTCTGCCAGCAGGTGGTCCAAATCTACTGCCATTGTTAAAACCATGATCAAAAAGGGGCGTAACCAGTTTTCTTTCCAAGCAATTTTGGCAACCATGAAAGGTACCAAAAAGTGGAGGATCATGTGTATGATGTTGCGTTCCATTGATTGACCTGTTTACGGATTCTTTTTTTCTTTAAGCAAAAGCGGAATAGCATATTAGCTTTCATACTTATATTTCATCTTCAGTAAAGCACAGCACTTCACGAATCTGCTTTGCACCGCAAAGCCACATGACAAAGCGGTCAACTCCCATTGCCATTCCGGAACTTTCAGGCAGACCCTGCTCAAGGCATTTTAGGAACTTTTCATCTAAGGGCATAGAGCTGCGTCCCTCAGAACGCCTGTTTTTCAAATCCTGTTCAAAGCGCCGTCTTTGTTCGGAAGCATCTGTCAATTCTCCAAATCCATTTGCCAACTCCATACCGTTCACATAAAGTTCAACTCGTTCAGCAAACCCGGAACGTTGCGGACAATTCCGGGCTAGACTTGCCAGCGGCATCGGCCATTCATAAACAAAGACTGGAGTAGAACCGGAAAATTCCATTTCGAAATGATTCCAGAGCCGGAAAAATATTTGTTCATAAGCCAGTGACTCTGTAAGGTCTGACTGAGTTGAAAGATCAATGAGCAATTCATCATGTCCAGAAAGTTGTGCTTTTGCCCTTAATTGTGAGGCGGATTCGGTACCATCCAAAATGATGTTTAAATGTTTTTTAAATAAAGAACAGACTGTCACACGTGGCCAAGGCGGAAGTGGAATTTTTTCCGGAAAGTTTTCTGCTGCAATAGTTCCGCTGAGATGCATAACCATCTGTTCAATATCCAACATCAAAACTTCTAGTGCTTCATTGGAACGATACCATTCGAGCATGGTAAATTCTGGATTGTGCAGGGGGCCGCTTTCTCCCTTGCGAAAACAACGTGCGAGCTGGTATATTTTTTCAAAACCACCTGCCAGCAAACGTTTCATCTGAAATTCAGGTGAGGTAATCAGAAATCCAGAATCAGTTTTTATAGGTGAAAATTGTGACTCCGGACTGGGCGCGGAAACCATTAAAGGAGTTTCAGTTTCAATAAAATCATGCAGTTCAAACCACTCCCTGATACCGTGTATAATTTGCTGGCGAATCCGGAGAAGTTTCATCCTCGAAGGATTTATTGCCGGACGTCTCCAGCGCAGTAAGTCGCCTTCTGGCTCTAAATTGACAGCGGTTCCACCGGTTTTCAGGATTTCTACTTCACCATTTTCGCCAAGCTCAAATGATATTAATGAGCCTGCTGAAAGCTCTGTATCGCCTACATAGTTAAGCGTATACAAGTGGTCTTTAATTAAAACAAGAATGTTTTTATAATTTTCAGCTATTGACTCTTGCGACTTCTCATCCCTGCAAATAACTTCCAGGACGCGGCCGTGACAGTGCCCTGATAAAAGTGAGTTGCTAGAAGTCTGTGAAGAACTGGACATGAGGCTTAAAGAGAATTTTACGACTTTGAATTATGACTGGGGAAAAGGAGGATCTTTCTTGAATTTTTTATGTTAGTGAGCGGAACAGGAATCTATTTCAAACCTAAAAGTTCGCTTCGACTTTCTTTCGACTAAGCTTAAGAAACGTGCTCGGGGAGCATTATGCTAACATGATAAACTGGACCACTGTACTAGACTTTGACGCGTTCCGCATATTCACCGGTTCGAGTATCAATTCTAAGTTGATCTCCTTCATTGACGAATAAAGGCACATTTACACTGTAACCAGTAGACACTACAGCGGGTTTAGAAGCTCCTGTAACGGTGTTTCCTTTTTCACCGGGAGCAGTTTCTGTAACTTCCAGAACAACGAAATTGGGCAAGCTTATTCCGATTGAACGGCCCTTGAAAAAACCAACTTCAATCAGCATATTTTCTGTCAAATAATTCGCCGCGTCACCGACAGCGTTGCTGTCCAGACTCACCTGTTCGTAGTTGTTGTTATCCATAAAATGGAAATCACCATCATTATACAAATACTGCATTTCTCGGTCTTCTGTATCAGCAGGTTTGAGTTTTTCTCCAGACTTGTATGTGCGGTCAAGTACTGCGCCGGTTATCATGTTACGGATTTTAGTCCGCGTAAATGCTGTTCCTTTACCAGGTTTAACAAACTGAAATTCCACAACAACAAATGGATCTCCATCCATCTCAAAACGCAGTCCTTTTCTAATATCGGATGTCTCGTACACTTATATCCTTTCGCTGAAAATTGACTAAATTTAGGATTTTTTCAGTAACTAAACAAAATCATCTGCAGATAAATCACTACTAATTATTAGTCTGACTCAAGCCTGTCTTCATTTGCTTATGAATCACTATTAAATTATGATCGTTAGCTTAAATCAATCGGCTTAACAAATCGAGTTTATTCTGGCTGATTCCTGTGCCAAAACTTAGCCTAAAATGTGGCTGTAATGTATTCCTTTGAGAGCTGGTTTGTTATGCCAAAAGCGCTTTCGAATGATGTTGAATATGATCTTCCATAAAAGTTGTAATGAAATAATAACTGTGATCATATCCACTTTGTAAACGGGCGGTCAATTTTTGATTCCGCTTTTCACAAGTTTTGCGGAACAATTCAAAGTTGAGTTCTTTTTCCAGAAACGGATCGTCACCGCCTTGGTCGATCAATAAAGGAATTTCAAGTGTTGAACTTTGAATCAATTCATTTGCATCATGTTTTTTCCAGACCTCCCGATTTTCACCGAGATAATTTGCAAATATTTTTTCGCCCCACTGACATTGACTTGGCGCACAGATTGGCGAAAAAGCGGAAACTGAACGGAAATGTCCGGGATTTTTTAAGGCCAAAGTCAGCGCACCATGTCCACCCATGGAGTGGCCGAAAATGCTCTCCCGTTCTTCCAACACCGGAAAATTTGAGCGGATTATTTCCGGAAGTTCCTGCATGATGTAATCCTCCATGCGATAGTTGGTGGCCCATTTTTCTTCGCTTGCGTTAATGTAAAAACCCGCTCCGCTTCCCAGATCATAAGCTTCGTCCTCACCTTCAACCCCAGCCCCGCGAGGACTGGTGTCCGGAGCAACCAACATTATTCCGGATTCCGCCGCGTATTGCTGTGCTCCGGCTTTAGTGATAAAATTTTCATGATTACAGGTCAATCCGGAAAGCCAGTACAAAACAGGGACAGCTCCTGATTCTGCTTGTGGTGGTAAAAATACAGAAAATTTCATTTCTCCACCGCAACTTGCTGATGGATGGCTGTACATTTCTGTCCATCCGCCAAAATTTTTGCTTACGTTGAGCTGCTCAATTTTAAGGTCTAACATTGCAGGGCTTGAAATAGGTTAAAACAGAATGACGGAACGGATACTTTTCCCTTCGTGCATCAAGTCAAATGCTCTGTTGATGTCATCCAAAGGCATGGTGTAGGTCACGAACTCGTCCACTTTAACATCGCCTTTCATGTACATTTCCACGTATCCTGGAAGTTGGGAACGCCCCTTCACTCCGCCGAAAGCTGAGCCACGCCATACTCGTCCGGTTACTAACTGAAAAGGTCTTGTCGAAATTTCCTGTCCGGCCCCGGCGACACCGATAATAATTGATTCACCCCAGCCTTTATGACAACATTCCAGTGCAGAGCGCATCAAATTGACATTACCCACGCATTCAAATGAATAATCCACTCCGCCGTCAGTCAATTCTACCAGTACATCCTGAATCGGTTTGTCATAGTTTTTGGGATTCACAAAATCAGTTGCGCCGAGTTGACGCGCAAATTCTTCTTTACTTTCATTTATGTCCACTGCAATGATACGTTCCGCTTTTGCTAAAACAGCACCTTGAATTGCGCCCAAGCCTACTCCACCCATACCAAAAACCGCCACAGTAGCACCAGCTTCCACTTTTGCGGTATTCAAAACGGCTCCAATTCCGGTGGTAATTCCGCAACCGAGTAAGCACACTTTTTCCAGAGGCGCTGCAGAGTTTATTTTTGCAATCGAAATCTCCGGTAAAACGCTGTATTCGGAAAATGTCGAAGTTCCCATATAATGAAAAAGAATTTTTCCTTTATGTGAAAAACGTGAGGTGCCGTCCGGCATTAATCCTTTGCCCTGCGTTAAACGGATAGATTGGCACAAATTAGTTTTACCTGATTTGCAGAATCGACACTCTCCACATTCCGGAACATAAAGCGGAATTACATGGTCACCAACCTTGACACTGTTGACTCCCTCACCAATTTCTTCAACCACCGCTCCACCTTCGTGGCCAAGAATGGAAGGAAAAATGCCTTCAGGATCGTCTCCTGAAAGTGTGAATGCATCTGTGTGGCAAACTCCGGTGGCCACGTTCCGGATCAATACTTCTCCAGCTTTCGGACCATCGAGATCGACCAGATCAACTTCCAGCGGCCTTCCTGATTCCCAGGCAATTGCGGCACGTGATTTCATGACTTACTCCTGCTAAAATATTTAGTATTATATAATTACAAAATATATGTAAAATAATCTGCGTAAATTATTGTCTCCAGATGGTTTCTTTTGATCATTTAAATTATGCTTTAATAATGTTATAAAGACAAATAAATATTTATTACAGTTGCTGAAATTCATGTCTCAAACCGTCATCTCCCGTATAGCACCTACACCAAGTGGTTTTCTTCATCTGGGCAATGCTTTTAATTTTTTGTTGACTGCATTACTTGTAGATTGTGAGGGTGGACATTTACATCTCAGGATTGATGATCTGGATGGACCTAGAGTTGAGCCTTCTTCTGTGGAAGATATTTTTGTACAGTTGGAATGGCTGGGCATAGAATACGATTCAGGACCTTCAGGGCCTGATGAATTATTTAAACAATACTCACAACAACTGCGAAGGGAGAGATATTCCGCAACACTTGAATTTCTCCACAATTCTGGAATCTTATATGCCTGCGAATGTTCCCGTTCCGAAATTAGAAAATTGTCACCAGTCGGAAATTATCCAGGAACCTGCAGGCTAAAAGAGCTGGATTTGATGCAAGATAATCTTCCCTGGAGAGTTCAAGTTCCTGAACAAACTTATGTGAAGTTCAAAACATTTACAGACAAAGTTGAGAAAATAAATGTAGATCAGGTAATGGGTGATTTCGTAATCAAACGGCGAGACGGGTTGCCGGCTTACCAGCTTGCATCTGTCATGGATGATCTGGAACTTGGGGTCAATCTTGTGGTAAGAGGGGAGGATTTACGGGCTTCCACAGCCGCACAACTTTTTCTCTCACAATGTTTAAATGATCAAGTTTTTCCAGCAGCTCGTTTTATACATCATCAGTTAATAAACGACAATTCAGGAAACAAACTTTCAAAATCCGCTGGCGCTTTTTCGCTGACAAGTCTACGCGAAAAACATCAATCCCCAGTATGGATTTACCAGGAAACGGCAAAGTCGCTCAGTCTTCCTTTTCAGCATATTCGGGCACTTGATGATTTAAAAGAAGTCTTTAGGAGCGCTATTCAAAAAAAGGACGGTTTTGAAAACCTGCTTAAACAAGGGGAATAAACTTAACTATTAAATACAACTTCTAGAATTTCGATTTCAATTTTACCTTTGGGAATAGGAATGCTAAGAGTATCTCCGACAGACTTGCCGATCAGCGCACGAGCAATTGGTGAGGAAACTGATATCTTATTTTTCTGCAGATCAGATTCGTCTGCGCCTACAATCTGATAGTTGCTTTCTTCATCAGTATCAACGTCCACAAAAGAAACCGTTGCCCCAAACAAAACCTTTTCTCCAGACAGTTTAGTAATATCAATTACATTGGCGAGGGCCAGCTTTTCATTTAACTCCTGAATTCTACCTTCGATAAAGCCCTGTTGTTCTTTAGCAGCATGGTATTCCGCATTTTCCTTTAAATCACCATGCTCCCTTGCAGTTGAAATAGCATTTATCACTGCAGGACGGTCTTTACTGGTTAATTGTTTAAGTTCTGTTTTCAAACTTTCGTATCCCAGTGGGGTCATCGGGTAAGACTCACTCATGTAAAAAATTTATAGAAGATTAAAAGATATGTAAAATAGGCGCTGACAGGCAGCTTTTTGAACATCAAAAGCTTATAAGATAAATGGAGGAAGGCAAAAAATCAAGTTGTGAAAATCAACGCAGATTAGGTAGCAGCAAATCGTATTGATTATGGTAAACAGCGATTATTTCACCACTGCCGTCATCAGGCAGATTGCGGCGAATAACGCGTGCTAATGAGGAATTCATTTCCTCCAGATTCTGCATTGCAAAGTAGTGAGAGGCCCTTCTGTCCCAGCACTTCTTAACCTTCCGGGAATGGTGAACTGAATCCGAGGCTGCGTAAAATGCCTGATATAATTGATTTTCACTGCGTTCCTCAAAAAACAATGCTAAACCGGACTTGGCATCTTCATGTAGATTAAAGGCTCTTTCGATGACAGAATCCGCACAAGATACCGGACCTGTAGCATCTTTCGAAAAACCAAGTATTTGTGAACATCCGGAACTTAAAAAAAGAATCCCTGCAAAAAGCGGCAGCCAGGCTGTTTT
>JACNKY010000279.1 GCA_014381795.1 Pseudomonadota bacterium
TTCTTCCTCAATTGCAGAAAGATATTCAACCTTGTCCGTGACAACTCCATTTTCAACTTTCAAATAAGGCGTTTCAATGAAACCAAATTCATTGACTCTGCCAAAAGTCGCAAGTGAGGCAATCAGTCCGATATTAGGACCCTCAGGCGTTTCAATTGGGCAGATCCGACCATAATGAGAAGAATGGACATCACGTACATCAAAACCCGCGCGTTCACGAGTTAAACCTCCAGGCCCGAGGGCACTCAAACGACGCTTGTGAGTGATTTCTGCAAGTGGGTTAGTCTGATCCATAAATTGAGAAAGCTGACTACTACCAAAAAATTCGTGAATTGCACCCGCAACTGGTTTCGCGTTCACGATGTCATGCAACATCATGGTTTCTGAATCCTGCAGGGACATACGTTCCTTAATTGTCCGCTCCATTCTTACCAGTCCAATCCGGAATTGGGTTTCCAAAAGTTCACCAACACTCCTGACTCTCCTGTTGCCCAGATGATCAATGTCATCAATCATCCTGTTCGGGTAGCCTTCTTTTAATTCAAGCAGATATTTAACAGTCTGCAAAATATCCACCTTCGTCAGTACAGTGTTTTCCAGTGGATCATCAAGTTCCAGCTTTTCATTTATCTTTAACCTTCCGACCTTGGAAAGACTGTAGCGTTCTCTTTTGAAGAAGAAATTCTCCAGCATTACTTGCGCCGCCTCGAGAGTGGGAGGGTCACCCGGCTTCATTTTTTTATAAAGTTCTATCAGAGCCTGTTCCGGTGAAGTTACTTTATCCAACTCTAAAGTATCACGTAGTGCGGAGCCCGTTTTTTGCAGACCGATATGTAACAATTCAATCTTGTTAACGCCATTTTCTACCAGAGTCGTCAACAACTCTGTTGTTAAAGGCGTATTGCACGGTACCAATATTTCATCACCACCATCTTTAAAAATAGTTTTTGCGATGATACGGCCTTTTATTTCGTTAAGGGTCGCGTTTAAAAGAGTGATTTTTGCCGCTTCAAGTTTTTTTAACAACCGCTTATTAATCCGCTGTCCGGCTTTTACTAGCACTTCACCGGATTTTGGATCCTCTATTGGAAGTTGCGGACGCTGATCCAGAATAATTTGTGGATCCAGAACACGAAAATAACTCTGCGTTTCAAAATCCTCTCCAGCCTTAACTTTGCTTAAATCAAGCTTTTCAAACTGATAGAAATATTCCAGCAGTTGATCCTCAGTGTAACCCAAAGCTCTCAACAGTACTGTCGCATGAAATTTGCGACGGCGGTCTATACGCACATAAAGCACATCTTTTTTGTCAAACTCAAAATCAAGCCATGAACCACGCTGCGGAATTACGCGTGCGGAATAAAGTAACTTACCGCTGGAGTGACTTTTACCCTTGTCATGTGTAAAAACAACCCCTGGACTTTTGTGCATCTGACTTACAATCACACGCTCAGTTCCATTTATGATAAAAGAACCTGTTGGAGTCATTAATGGTAATTCACCCAAATAAATGTCCTGCTCTTTAATATCACGAATGTGTTTAACATCTGACTCAGTATCCTTTTCCCAGACAATCAAACGTAACGCTGCCCGTACAGGACATGCGAAAGTAACCCCGCGCACCCGACATTCTTCAACTGAATATTTTGGGTCACCTAAACGATAATGGACATATTCGAGAGTGGAGGAACCACTAAAATCAGAAACAGGAAATACAGAACGAAACACCGCTTCAAGACCTTTGTCTTCACGTTGGTCAGGTGGAACGTCGCGTTGAAGAAAGCGTTCAAAAGAATCTAATTGAACTTTCAACAAGTTTGGAACTTTGATCGGAGCAGTAAGTTTTCCGAAAGATCTACGAATACTATGACGATTTTCTGTTGTTGAAGGCATAAGAATTGACTAAGGTTAGGGTTGTTGTTGGTCTTATCTGCAGCTGTATAAATGAAAGCAGGCTTTCATTTGGAACTTGTTTAGCTCAGAATGTTTTTGTCACACAAGCCGGAGCTGTAAATAAACAGCGTTGATCCGTAATTTTCTCTGGAGGCACTTTCCTCATTTTTTCCCGTCTGGTGGGAAATTCGCAGTATTGGTCCTGAAAGACTTTACGCATATGGATAATGGCCAAGGCTCATGTGGAGGGAGTTTTGATTAAATATGCCACTTATAAAGACATTTTCAAATCTAACCCCTTAATATATGTCTTTTTTTTAAAAAAAGCAAATATATTTTTAATATTTTTAAAATAATTTTAGCCTGTTCTTAAAACCTTTGGAATGCCTTGATTAAGGTAACAGGCGTAAAACTTTCAAAGTGCGATTATTAGAAGTAATAACAGCAAATCGGCTTAAAATGTGGGGAATACTTTATGAGGTTTGAGACAAAGATATGAAAGAACGGGAACACCGGAATATTGTTCAGGATTCCCGCTCACTTAAAGCAACTTCCTGTTAATCATCACTCATGATGCCGAGGATACTCAACAGCGCAATAAACAGGTTCAGCACGTCGAGGTACAAAGCCAGCGTGGCGGAGACATGTTCGTCGGTGCCGTAGTAGCGCAAAATATTTGAGGTATCATATAGAATGAAACCACTGAACAGTAACACACTTGCGCCAGACATAACGAAGTGCATCATTCCACTTTGGATAAAGAATATATTAAGTAATCCTCCTACGACGAGGACAATAAGTCCTGCCATTAAAAATCCAGACATAAAGCTGAAATCTTTTTTAGAAATGACTACATATAAACTCAAACTAACAAAAGTGATAGCTGTAAGGGCAAAAGCTTCTGCGGCAATAGTAGGTCCTACCCTCATTAACATCGGTCCCAATGTTAATCCCGAAACAGTTGTAAAGCTAAAAAGCGCAATGATATTTATGCCGGGCTTTCGAGCCGCAAAAGAAGCAAAAAATATAAGGCCAATTTGAAGTACGAAGAAAAGCATCATATTTGGTGCCACTAAAAGGAACAGTGGCCCTGAACCCAAATAAGCTCCAGCAGCAGCAGTTAGCATTGACAAGGCAAGCAGGCTGTATACTTTCTTAATAAAAACCAGTCTCTCTGTTGTTGAAACAGAGGCTGCGGCAGTAACGCCACGTGCGAGTGTTGTTGTAGTTCCGAACCTCATAATAATCTCCAATTTTAGTTACTAATATCTGACCAAAAATATTGGAAAGATTTCCCAATATTAGAATTGAGCCTCTCACTATACAAGAAAAACTAATAATTGTAAATCAAATTTTCACCAGCTTGTCAGCAGCTTTTCTCAAAATAGTCAGCAAGAAGTAAGCAAATCATAAAGCCGTTCGAATTCCTCAAGTGAAAAATAATCAATCTTGATCTGCCCTTTGCCTTCACGAAATTTAATCTCCACACGTGTTCTCAGTCGACGTTGCAGTTCTTCTTCAAGATTTTGTAAATGTGTGTCCTTTTCCGCTTTTGAAAGCAGATTTTCAGAAGCTCCTCCATGTGCGGTATTTTTATTACCCAGTTTTTGCGGACTGACTGCAAGAAAATCCAACTTCAGCCTGACCTGTCTTTCCGTTTCACGTACAGACCATGACTCCAGTAGGAGGCGCCCCCTCATTTCCAACTGAAACGCGGTGCTGGGAAGCGCCAAGATAGTTCGAGCATGTCCCGCCGTAATACGGCCCGTTTCAAGATCATTTTTCAAGGGAGAGGGAAGCAGGAGCAAACGCATTTGATTGGCGATTGTGGAGCGGTCTTTACCTATTCTCCGTGCCAGTTCTTCCTGGGTGTATCCATGACTTTGCAGAAGGTCTTGATAAGACTGTGCTTCTTCGATCACACTCAGATTTTCACGTTGAATATTTTCCAGTAGAGCCACTTCCAGCAGTTCGTCATCGCCTACTTTCCGTAAAATTACCGGAACCTGGGACACTTCAAGTTGTTTTAATGCACGCCAGCGCCTTTCTCCTGCGACCAGTTCATATCGATTGGCCAGGCTCGGATGTTTACGGACAACCAAAGGCTGCAGAACTCCCTGAACCTTTATAGACTGAGCAAGTTCCTGTAGTGATTTATCCGGAAATTGTTTGCGGGGCTGTTGAGGATTCGGAACTATATGTTCCAGGGAAACACGAAGAAAAGTCTGCTCTGGAAAATCAAGTGGTGCGTGATCACTACTCATGACTTGTTTAAGTCAGATTTTGAGGTTTTTGCAGCAACAGAAAAAATTCTTCGTTGCCGCTTTTTTTACCTACAATTGAAGATTTAGTTTGCCCCAGAACAATAAAACCCTGTTCCTGTGCCACAACTTTAAGAGTATCGAGGACTTTCTCATGTACCGTGGGATCGCTGACCTTGCCGCGCTTACCCACTTCATCCACACCTGCTTCAAACTGTGGTTTGACTAATGCGACAAGAAATCCACCGGGTTTCAGAAATTCAAGGGCTTTTGGAAAAATTAACCTCAGTGATATGAAAGAAACGTCGATAACAACAAGGTCTACGTGTTTTCCTAGTTTTTCAAATTCAAGATAGCGGATATTTGTACGCTCGAGTGGCTTGACCCGCGGGTCCTGACGCAATTCCCACGCTAGCTGACCGTAACCGACATCGACAGCAAACACTTTTTCCGCCCCGCCAAGCAGTAAACAATGAGTAAATCCTCCTGTTGAGGCGCCAATGTCAAGTGCGACAAGACCTTGAGGGTCAACAGCAAAATATTCTAAAGCAGCTTTAAGTTTGACCCCTCCGCGACTCACGTAAGGCTGGTCTGTTCCCAGTACTTCCAAAAGTGAATCAATACTGATCATACGTCCGGCTTTTCCCGCCGGCTGACCGTCAACCCTCACTTTTCCTGCCATGATAAATGCCTGTGCTTTTTCCCGGGAAGGCGCAAGTTTTTGCTCTACCAGCAGTCGATCAAGACGTTGTTTCATCTGTTATTCTGACTCATCCTTTTTCCGTAAAAGTAAACACACCGTCCCAGTCTTTTTCCGGAGGAGACTCCAGGAACATTCCGCAGCGTTTAATATAAGTCTGGGATGGTCCATCCTCAGAATCGATGCTTAAGACTTTTTCAAATTCCGCAATTGCATCTTTGAAGTTTTTGTCTTGATAGAGCTTCAGACCTTTCATATATTGCTCCACCACTCCGCTCATTTCACCGCTAGTTTCATTCTTACGGGCCAGCAGTTCATGAACCGGAACTGGTTCATTTTTTCCAACCACCCTGATAATATCCAGCTGACGACTGTCAATATCATCTTTTGCAAGTTCATATGTACTGCCGGAAATCATACTGAAGGTTTTATAAAATTTATTCGCGCCTTCAAGTCTTGCGGCCAAGTTGACCACATCCCCCATCATTGTATAATCCATTCGTTCTGCTGAACCCATATTCCCCACAACGACAGGACCACTGTTCAAACCCATGCGGGTGAAGAGCAAGGGCCGGTTTTGTTCTCGCAACATTTTACGCAACTCAACACCGCGTTGCTGCATCTCTATAGTCGCGTGACAGGCAACAGTCGCATGGTTTGGAAGATCTAAAGGTGCTCCCCAAAATGCGATGATCGCATCTCCTTCAAATTTATCTATTGTACCTTGATGTGAAGAAATAATGTCACACATTGACGTTAAATATTCATTGAGTAACTGCACCAATTCCTCCGGAGTCAAACCTTCAGAAATAGTTGAAAAACCCTGTATATCCGAAAAAAACGGGGTCAGTTCACGTTTCTCACCACCGAGTTCCAGCATGTCTGGATTTTCCACAATTTGATCAATAACAGTCGGAGAAAGATATTGCGAAAACGCACCTTTAATAAATCCTTTCTGCTTACGTTCCATCATAAACAGGTAAAGGTTAATGGTACCTGTACTCAGCAAACAGGCAATCAGCGCATAACTCATGGAAAAAGCGACACCATAATAAACATAGGTAAAAACGCCAAATCCCGCATAGGCTGCAATGATCAGCAGAAACAATAAGTTTTCATATTTTGGAATCAACGCAACGATTACGAAACAGATAAATAGGATCAAAAGCACCAGTATTTCATTTTGTGAACTGGCCGGGCGTATCGGAGCATTTTTCATCAATGTCATGATTGTATCCGCGAGAAACTCAATCCCGTAAACCTCTCCAATCGGACTTGTAAAAATATCATGGGAAACTTCAGATGTATCGCCAACCAAAACTATTTTTCCGCGGATCATTTGCTGGAGATCCTCTGTTTCTTCTTCCCACTCCTCATCCGGAATATCCTCAAGTTCCAACAAAACTTCTGCCGCGGAAATTCCTGCAGGGGTATCTTTTGCTAAAAAAGTTGCCATCGGCGGAAGTGAGGGCAAGTCAATCCATAAATCATTAAAAGGATCCAAAGGTACTACAATATCTCCAATTGTGAGTTGCCCATTTTCCAGTTGAGGCTCAACGCCTTTGTACATGGCGAGGGTTTTTATGGCAAAAGGCCAGACATTATGATCCTTTATCTCCTTTGGAAAAAAGCGTACGCGGGAGAGCTTGTTTCCGATCAAGGTGTGGTTGGTGTAACCACTTTCGGCTGCTGCTTTTAAAGTTTCTGTTGGATAATTGACTCCTTTGAATTTACCATCTCCGCCGAACTCAAGCTGCGCGACAACGATGATATTTCCTGCATCTTCCATTGCTTCCGCCAGTATTGGATCTTCAGCATAACCGTTTGGAAAATCCATCAACATATCGAGTGCAATCACTTTTGCACCAAGCCTTTTTAAATTTGTAGTCAGTTTTGCAATATCAGCACGTTTCAGCGGCCAGCTTCCATATTCATCAAAGAATTTTTCCTCCGTATCGACAATCACTATTTCATCGTAGGCAAACTGAGTCTTCTCAGGTTCTAAAGTATTTAAGCGGACAATATGCCGGTTACCGAGCAGCCAATTTTCCAATGAAGAAAATAGTTCCATCCGCTCTGCTGGAACCATCAATAGAAACAACGCGAGTGTGATCCACATGTCCGGACGTCGAATGAGCTTTAGCATGATTTTCTCTGACTTAAGGTTAAAAAATTATTGTTTTTCTCTGATTATTCAAAACCGTCTCCAAGGAAAGCTAATTCATTGCTGTGCAATTAACAATACATTTTCTTAAAGACTTTAAACATCATATCATCACTCCGCTTGAGTAATTCGAAAATATGTCGTATCTAAAAGTTAGATCAAAAGTTTGACCTGATCCGCGGCAAAGAAAATAATCTACAGGTATTTAGCAGAAAGTACGATGTTCTTTCGTTTACACCAGGCAACTGAGTGAAGTTGAATTATGCTTCTTCATCAGCAAAAAGTCACAATCTAAGCTAAACTAGTAATGAAACGGTGGCTGTTATCCATAATGTTATTTTCCGCAGCAGGCTTCAGTGTTTCAGGAGCTGAGTCCGGAATTATTTGGAAAAAAGTCAACAATTCCGGAATCACTCTTTCCACAAGTTCAAGCAAAACTTTAACTGAAATGCTGGATGCACTGCTTCAACAGTTCGCCCTGCATCCTGAAAAAATACAAATAGATCCAGCAATACAGAGTCTTCCAGAAGTAGCTGAAGTTCAGGGTCATCATCCTGAAACTATTTTAAAGCTATTGCTTTCACGTCACAATTTGGCCTTGATAAGCCACAAAGGTCGTCACAGAATTGTGTTACGTTCAGACGTTTGGCGTTTTCAGCCTTTCAAAAAAATAATCAATTCACCCGTTTTATTAACAAATATTCTGCGTGAATTAGCTCAAGCCGGACAGATTACTTTACATTTTAATGAGGAAAAAATAAAGCAGCGCAAAGTAATTCGCAATTTAGCATATAACACTATAGAGGACGCAATCTTCGATTTAGCACGGCGTCAGAATGCGCTTGCGGTTTATTATCCGGGACTGCATGTTTTAGCATGGACACAGGATCCTCCATTGGTGACAAAGTCGCTTAACATACGTTTTGCCGAGCAAAAACAAATCCGTGACTTTTTAGCAGAAATCAGCAAAGATCTGAAGGAAATAAGTCTAGTGCATGTCGCATATCCTGCTCCTAATTCATTGGTTTTAAGAGGTTCGGAAGAATCCGTCAATTTAACAGTGCAATTGATTGAGCAATGGGAAAACGGACTCAGTGGCATTACATCAGCAAACCCGGACGTTTTTACGCTGGAGTCAGAAATTGAAGTTGAAGCCACTGAAACAGAAACAGTTCCGGATTCCAGCATGGTACGACTGCAGCTAAAGTATTTAAGTGTAGGTCCACAAACCGTGAAGAGTAACGGACAGTCCCTGACAATTCCGGGTGTTGAAGAGAGCTTGAGAAAAGCCCTCCAGCAGAGGCTTGAAGATGAAACTGAAATCCCGGTGATGCGGCCACAAATAATTGCGGATTTGCTCAGCAACACCCTCATTCTGGAGGGTACTAAATCCCATGTGGAATGGTTGGAAAAACTGGTACGGATTTGGGATCGACCCCTGCCGTTGGTCCGGATAGAAGCACATTTATTTGAAACCAGCGAAACACATTCACGGCAGCTTGGACTCGAGTTCCGTGCAAAAAGTGTTTCCGCAGACGGAACTGTAAGCGTCGCAGATCAAGGTCCTTTTTCTGCAGGTTTGGCTTTAGGCCCTGCAGTAGCATCACAGGCTATGCAGGTGGATGCTGTCTTACGGTTGCTGCAGAGTAAAGGTAAAGGGCGCATGCTTTCACGACCTGTTGTGGTCACACTGAATAATGTGGAAGCAGAAATGAATAGTGGTTCCGTTCTGCATATCAAAATCACTGATGATAAAACGAGCCGCTTGCAAGAGTTGAAAACTGGCATTACACTCAGGGTGACTCCTCGTTTGATTGAGGACAATGATGATCACACTAATGACAGGATTTGGCTTAAGATCTACGCGGAAACAAGTAATCCTACTGATGGAACCAGCATTGACGGGATCCCGCCGATCAATACCCAGCGCGCACAAACTCAGGTCATTGTAAAAAATGGACAGGCTTTTCTGCTTGGAGGACTGATCAAAAGCAGTACAGGTCAAAGTCAAGCGGGGCTGCCGTTTTTTAAAGATCTGCCTTTACTGGGACCTTTCTTCAGGACAAGTGGCGCAAATAACAGCTTCGATCACGTGATGGTTTTTGTAACTCCGACACGCGTATTTGCTGATGCCAAACAGCAATTACCGCTTTTTTCTGAAATGGAAAACGTCAAAAATACTCTAGAATTAAAACCATGATTTTTTCAAACAAATTTTTAAAACCTTTTCTTTTTGCAACTTCACTGGTTTTCAAAAGTTTTGTTCTCTTACGCCTGCTTGCATACAGAAAGGGCTGGTTAAAAACGAAACTTGTTAACACTCCCGTTATTTCTGTAGGAAATCTGACCGTCGGTGGAACAGGAAAAACTCCGGTTGTTGATCTGCTTATAAAGGAATTACAACGCTTGAAAAAGCAACCTGCCGTTTTAAGTCGGGGTTACAAACGTAAAGACACGTCTTCTCAGCAGCGTCTGCGTTTTTGTGAAGAAAAGAGGATTGATCCTGCTTTTTTTGGAGATGAACCTTATTTACTGGCACAGCGGAATCCGGAGGTGCCAGTGTATGTAGGCAGTTCACGGATCATCACAGCAGGTTTAGCAGAAAAACAGGATCACCCTGACATCTTGCTACTCGATGACGCATATCAGCATTTAGCAATTCACCGTGATCTTAATTTGCTTTTGATAGACGCAGAGCAAGGTTTAGGAAACCGGCACCTGCTTCCTTTTGGAGTGCTGCGTGAACCTGTAAATCAATGGAAACGTGCTGACGCGATCATTCTCACAAAAACAAATTTAGCAGCCTCAGATTCCATTTCGCAAATACTCAAACATGAGCTGCAGGTCAACTGTCCTGTTTTCAATTTCAAGTATGAAATACAGGGAATAACCAGACTTGACGGCAAGACTCATTTAAACTTAAATGAAATAATAAACAAGCGCGTGCTGCTCACATCAGGTATTGCTCAACCTAAAGGATTTGAGCGCTTGCTGGAACAGCAAGACGTTGAAATTATCGGCAAAATTGAATTCCCGGATCACCATGATTATAGCACTGAAGATGTACGGAAAATTCTGGAACAACAGCAAAAACTAAAACCGGATTACCTGCTGACTACAGAAAAAGACGCAGTCAAACTGAGAAGCTTTCCTGAACTCGCAGAACAAATCTGGGTTTTAGAAATGGAAATGATTCCCGATAATTTGTGGAACGACTTTCTTGCGGAATTTCTACGTCACAAATTTGAAACTCAAAAAAATGAAAAATAATTGACTCTTAAACTAAGAAGACTTAATATACTAAGTCGCTGAATTATCAATTTTTTTAATGAGATGATCGTGAAAAAAACCCTGTTGAAAAATTTACATGTGATCAATCCATGTGCTGATCCTGCATTGCATGAAAATGCCTATGTCGCAATTGCCGGAGACACGATTGAAAGTGTAAGTTCCAGCGAACCTTCCGGAGAGTTTGATGTTGTCCATGATCTCTGTGGAAAAACCGCGCTGCCCGGCATGATCAATGCTCATCATCATTTGTATTCTGCACTAGCAGTGGGAATGCCTCCTCCGAAAAATAATCCACGTAACTTCAACGAAATTCTGGAGCAGGTTTGGTGGAAAATGGACCTCGCTCTTGATCAGG
>JACNKY010000223.1 GCA_014381795.1 Pseudomonadota bacterium
GTTTTGCAAAATATTCAGTCTTCAATTTTTGTTTTAGCTTTAAGATTATATAGTCTGCATTTTAACTGAAACAGAGGAAGTATGCCACTTTTAAGCGTGCACTGGTTTGGACTGAAAGTCCTGTCTGCAGCGAGATATTTTGTCTCAGCAGTCACTTAAAGCAGACGGAATGGATTGAGCAATCTTTCATTTTATGCTCTGATGGAGACCTAATAAAACAACTCAAGCAGGTAGAACATTTATAAATGAATTCGTCAGACAGGCAAAATGCTCAATCATCTACGCAGACAATAGCACTGTATTCAAGAAAAGTTGGAGAAAACGGTCCAGACTTTGTTGTGCTTCACGGATTATTCGGTTCCGGAAAAAATTGGCGCAGTTTCGCGGGCTCTCTTGAGGAGGACTTTCAAGTCTGGACACTCGATGCACGTAATCATGGTGATTCACCACATGCGGATTCGATGAATTATCAGCAAATGGCAGAAGATGTTGCCCGTTTTTTTGCTGAAAACGAATTGAAAAATGTAATCCTCCTCGGTCACAGCATGGGTGGAAAAACTGCAATGCAGCTTGCCTTGCAGTTTCCAGATAGAATTGCGGCGTTGATTGTGGTGGATATCGCACCAGTCTGTTATGATCATCTGCATAAACAGCTGAAACTGATAGAGGCCATGCAGGAACTCCACTTAGCGGCGGAAATGTCGCGCAGTGAGATTGAAAAAAAGCTGGCACTTAAAATTCCTGAAAAACGCCTGCTTTCTTTTTTGATGACGAATTTAAATCGTCAAAATGGACAATTTAAGTGGCGTATCGGTTTGCAACAGATTGCTGCAGGCATGCCGGATCTGTTAAACTATCCGGATCTGAAAAGTGTTTTTAAAGGCCCGGTACAATTTATAGGTGGAGAAAATTCTGCTTATCTTAAGTTTGAATATCATGCGCTGATCCGAAAATATTTTCCGGAAAGCAGAATTACGCTGCTTAAAAATTGCGGACATTGGCTGCATGTTGAACAGCCGGCTGCTTTCCAAAAAACAGTAAACGAATTTTTACAGGATAATAATTTAAGATGAAAAAGATGAACAATAACTTTTACCAGACTCCTGCCGGAGTTCCGGAAGAATTGGAAATCCAGACTTCAAACCTGCGTTTATCAGCAAAATGCTGGGGGAATCCTGAAGGAATGCCCGTGCTCGCGTTTCACGGCTGGCTGGATAATGCGGCGACTTTTGATCATTTAGCACCATATTTAAAAGAGTTTCGGCTGGTCTCACTCGATTTGCCGGGACATGGATTATCGGAGCACCGGTCTTCCGGCTCGTCTTATCATTTCAGCGACATAATCGTGGATGTGCTGGAAGTGCTGCATGTTTTGGGTTGGCAGCGTTTTTCCCTGCTCGGTCACTCGATGGGAGCCGGGGTTGCATCTTATCTTGCTGGCACAATTCCGGAAAAAATCAGCTCTGTAATCTTAATTGAAGGTTTAGGTTCATTGGCTCAGAAAGCAGAAAAAATGCCTGAAATATTACGTGAATCTGCTGAACAATGGCAGCAGCTTCCGCATAAAAAACTGCCGCTTTATCCTGATGTAGAAACCGCAGTCAAAGTACGTCATCATGTTGGCGGAATCGAGGAGTCATCTGTCAGGACTTTGGTCGCACGTGGTTTGCAGCCTGTAGACGGAGGTTTTACCTGGCGCAGTGATCCGCGGCTAAAAATAAAATCACGACACTACCTGACTGAAGATCAAGCCTGTGCTTTCCTGGAGCAAATAACTGCTCCTGTTTTGCTGATTGAAGCAGAAAATGCCAAGCAGGATCAATGGAAAGAACTGTTGCTCAAACGAATACCGTACATAAAAAATTTACAGCACCGGAAAGTTTGCGGAGATCACCACCTGCATCTTGATAATCCGCAAGAAGTCGCTGTGGTGATTCGTGAATTTCTGCAGCAAATTTCTGGGAAAGCATGAGTTCTCTAACAACAACTGAAACAGAAAATCCGCAAACACCTAAAGACATGCGCCCGCAGGTTTCGTCCACAGGCAAACGTCTGTTTTCCCTGCTGCTCGATTTTATTTTTGCTCTGCTGCTCGCAAATACCCTTGTGCAGATTTTCCGCAAAGAGCATTGGGATTTAGTGATGCAGTCACGAGACTTAGCCGACCTGCTGCCTTTTTATGGAAGTATTGTTTTTGTGTTAATTGTTAAAGATGTTTTCGGACGTAGTCTTGGGAAACTTCTGCTGGGTATGACAATTCGGAAGGTTGATGATTTTTCACAGCGGCCGCCGCTGATTATACTTTTAAAAAGGAATCTGCTGCTGTTGCTTTTTCCTGTGGAAGGTGTGGTACTTGTACGTGATGCTTATGCGAGACGTCTAGCGGACAAATGGTGGGGTACTGTAGTACTTGATGACCAAAAAGCGATGCGGCCGATTTTACGTATTTTGCTTGGTAACATCATTTTATTTGGTTTTTTTTCAGCAGCAATTTTATTTCAACGTTCCGGAATTGAAAAAACAGCGGCTTATCAAACTGCGGAGCAGGCGATTCGTGCTCACTCATCTTTGCAGCAACTGCTGGAACAGGCACCTGACATTGAGGAACCTGAGATGCATTTGGATTTGCGGGTAAATGCGGAAAACCCTTCACTGGTACGTGTAAGAGTTGGTGACGAAGATACAGGAAAGCTGGTGACGGTTTCATTAAACTTACGGGGAAATCCGCGCAGTTGGGAAGTTCTTGATGTTGAAATAAAACCGATCAGCGAGATAGAAGATTAAAGCAGAAGCGGATGTTCAGCTACCCGTACTGCCGAAACCACCGGTTCCGCGAACAGTATTTTCCAGGGAGTCAACGACTTCGATCCGGCAGGGTTCAAGTTTGCGTACCAGCATTTGCGCAACTCGCTGCTGTAAAAGTTCTTCTGCGGCTTGCATGCCGTCAGCCGCACCAACATAACGGAGAGGCAGGAAGATGCGTCCACGGTAGTCCGGATCAATGATTCCTACACTGTTTGCCAGGAAAAAATCAGTTTTTATGATGCTTGAACGCGGGACTATTTCAACATAATAACCGTCACTCAAGTGTATTGAAATTCCGGTGTCAAAAAAGAAAATGTCCGGTCTTTTTTGTTCAACGGACATGGCAGTCAAGTCAATGCCTGCATCTGTTTCATGTCCACGTTTGGGAATTGACATGCCGTCATAATGACAGCAAATTTTTAAAAGTGGTGTAGAATCCAAAATATTTTTTACTTTCCCCCCGCAACAGAGTGCGGGGCTACCGTGTTAAACTTTGAAACTTTTTAGCGGCACAGTGTTGCCGTGTGAAACTCTGAAACTTTGTGATATTTTGCCTTTAATAGACTAAAATTTAATTTTAAAGAGTTTATGAATTTAACAAAAAATATTCAAGCTTTGACGCATGCCCCTTGACAGAAAATCCATCAGAACGTTGCTCCAAAACGCAAATCGTCCTGTGCTGGCAGATATTTTGGAAAAACTGTGGGAACTACCGCTGCTAGAATATTCAGCCTCTCTCTGGGAAAAACCGGCCTCCACTCCGCCCATGGAAAAAGCACTGCAGGAAGCATTTGAAAGTGAATTTTGCAGAATAGGTTTGAGCTACGAACAAGCGCGGGAATTTTGCGACAGCTTGGAAAAAACTCGAATTTTACAAACCGCTACTCACCTGACAGCAACAGAAGGGCCGACGTTTCTGGCTTTACATCAGTTAGCTCTGCTGGGTCTGCCTCCACATGAAACTTATTTCGTAGGCTCATTTTCCGGAGTCCCTTTTGCAAATTCCGCCTGGTCAGGATGTTTGAATTATAGTAAACGTTTTGATTTGGAAGCGCTCATTTCGCCTCAAGCTGCTGAATTTACAGAATTGAAACGCTCGGATGCGGACCGTTCCCGTGACTCAGCAGAAAGACGTATCTCGCTAATTCCGGGAAAAATGAGAGATGCCCGTGTTTTTCAAAGCAGGATTCCGCAAAAACTTGTCAATCTGCGACCCTTCTTTGCAGATCCAATTCGTAAAATTTCTCCAGCCACCGTCAGCGGAGATGACTTCACAGTCTGGGCTTCTCAGTTTTGCACAAATCAACTGCGTCAAATAATTCCGCAAAAATCACTGCTCTATTTTGATCTTAACGAAGTTATCCGTAATTATCTGCTGAAGGTTTTGCAAAATTCCACGCACCCTCTTCACCGCTTATTGTTCGAGCGAAAAATTCGTGAAAGCGTTTTTGCTGAATTTCCGGCAGAGACACCGCTCTTCACGGTTGAGGTTCTTCACAAAAACAAAATTCGCCAGGAAGCATTAATTATTCAGGATGAAATGTTAAAGAGTCAGAATTATCAGCTCGAACTTTCGCAGCAAAAAATAATTCATGAACTGGAAACAGGCCGTCTCTGTCCGGGCCTCTTTTTAGTTTTTACGAGCTTGAGTTTTATCAATGGTCTGACTTGTTTTGGTAGTTTTGAACAAGTTGAATATCTCGCGGAATTCAAACGCAGGTGGCTCAAACTTGATTTGCTGGAAAAGGAAGCTGTACGCACAGTTAACATCAGTGCTCTCACTAGCGGACGCTACGTTGATGAGGCTCAGGCTGTAGTTCATCCACTGGATTTGCTGCTGGGTCTAGAATGTAGTTTTCCTGAAAATATAACTGTAGGAGAGTTGATGAAACCTTTGTTAGGGCGTTTAGGCGCCGAAGTTTGATTCGGCACCTCAAACTAAAGTTCGGATAGCTCAAAATGATCTTGCTTTAAGTCGCTAATTCTCTTAGTTTTATAGGTAGTTTTATTTTGTCGCCGGTGATTATTATCGGTTGATAATCTTTGCTGGAAGAACATATCTGCGGAGCAGACTAAATCACTTGCTTTCATTAACACCAGCGCTTCAAACTTTAGCACCTAATTCTGATGGACATTTCAGCACTTCCAATTCTTTCGCTAATTATATTTTCGCCAATTTTGGGCATTGCCTTCGCATTAATGTTCAGAGACGAAGGTAATGGTATACCGGCCAAAGTGGCGGCACTTGTCAGCAGCGTAATTACTTTTATTCTGAGTCTGCACCTCTGGTTTAATTTCGATTCCAGCACTGCTGATTTGCAGATGGTGGAGCGTTCCACATGGATTTCTCAATTCAACATTGATTATTTCCTGGCCTTGGATGGACTTAATCTGTTCTTTTTTCTGCTGGTAACCTTCATCACTCCACTTACTCTGCTTGGTTCGTGGAATGTCGCTAAACGCAACTGGCAGTTTCAAATTCAGATGCTGCTGCTGCAAATAGGTATGCTTGGTTGTTTTGCAGCAATGGACGTGGTGCTGTTTTATGTATTTTTTGAATTGATGCTGGTACCAATGTATTTGCTGATTGGCATTTGGGGAGGCACAAACAGACTTTATGCCACTATCAAATTTTTCATTTACACAATGTTCGGTTCACTGTTGATGCTCATCTCCTTGCTTTATACAGCAAACATTTATCGTGAATTGCATGGAGCATGGTCTTTCAATGTCCTCGACTGGTACGGCATGGACATTCCTGCAGAAACTCAGTTCTGGTTGTTCCTCGGTTTTGCGGCTGCGTTTGCAGTAAAGATTCCACTTTTCCCACTACACACCTGGCTGCCGGACGCACACTATGAAGCACCAACTGCCGGATCCGTACAACTGGCCGCAGTGATGTTGAAGTTTGGACCTTATGGATTTTTGCGTTTTGCAATGCCGGTTTTTCCTGCAGCAGTTTATGATCTCGCTCCGGTTTTCATGGTACTGGCCTTAATCGGCATTATATACGGAGGACTGGTGGCAATGGTGCAAACTCAAATGAAGCGTCTGATTGCCTATTCTTCAGTGGCTCATATGGGTTACATCGTGCTGGGATTATTTGCGCTGAACATTCAGGGACTTTCCGGAAGCTGGATTCAAATGATAAATCATGCGATTGTTACTGGCGCACTCTTCCTCACAGTTGGTATGATTTACGAACGGACACACACTCAGGAAATTTCCGAATATGGCGGCGTCGCGCATACAATGCCGAAATTTGCGGTGTTTCTCGTTTTCTTTTCCATGGCTTCTGTTGGTCTGCCAGGATTGAACGGTTTTGTGGGCGAAATTTTGGCGATGATCGGTGCCGCCAAAGTCAACATCTGGTATGGCATTATTGCCGCGGCCGGTGTTGTGATTGCCGCGATTTATATGCTTTGGATGGTGCAGCGTGTGATCTTCGGTCCTCTAACCAAAGATCTGGTAAAAAATCTTCAAGATTTTTCACTTCGCGAAGTAATTGTCCTTGTTCCTCTTGTCTTCTGGACTATTTTCCTAGGCGTCTATCCTCAACCTTTCCTTGAGCGCATTGAAGTCAGCATCAACCACTACATCGAACTGGTAAAATCGCAGGAACCACGCTTTGCTCAAGATGAAGCAGAAAGTTCCGGATTATCAAAAATACTGGTTTGGAATGTAGGTGAGTGATGAACTAGGAAATATGCCTCTTCAAATTTACAACACGCTTACTGGTCAAAAAGAACCTTTCAAACCGGTTCATGAAGGCCGGACCTCACTCTATGTTTGCGGCCCTACCGTTTACAGCGACAGTCATCTCGGTCACGCTAAAACCTATGTTAGTTTTGATATAATTGTGCGTTATCTGCGTTATTGCGGATTCAAAACCTTTTATGTGCAAAACATTACTGATGTGGGGCACTTGTTGGGTGATGACGATGAAGGGGAGGATAAGTTACTTAAACGCGCTCGTGAATTGGAACAGGAGCCGATGGCGGTTGCGGAAAATTTTGCACGCAGGCATTTTGAAGTGATGGACCGGTTGGGTGTGATTCGTCCGGATATTAGTCCACGGGCGACAGGGCATATTCCAGAACAACTGGAAGCAATCGAAAAATTGATTGAACTGGACCTGGCTTATGAAGCAAATGGTTCAGTTTATTTTGATATTAGCAAAGATCCAAAATACGGTGAACTTTCAAACCGTATCGTTGAAGAGATGCAGGGCGGAGCGCGAATAGAAGTACGTTCGGAAAAGCGTCATCCCGGAGACTTTGCTCTTTGGAAACGTGCGGAAAGTGGCCACCTGATGCGCTGGCGTGATCCATACAGCGGATGGGGCTATCCCGGTTGGCACACAGAATGTGTGGTAATGAGTACACGTTATCTGGGTGAGGAATTTGACATTCACGGTGGTGGAATGGATTTAAAATTTCCGCATCATGAATGCGAAATCGCACAGGCCAGAGGACTTGCAAAACCGTTTGCGCGTAACTGGATGCACTCCAACATGCTGACCATTGAAGGTAAAAAAATGAGTAAGTCCAGCGGAAATTTTGTAACCCTGCTGGAATTATTTGAAAGATATGATCCGTTGATTGTTCGTTATTTTATTGCTGCGAGTCATTACCGTTCTGTCGTGGATTTCAGTGAAAACGCCATAGGTGCTGCCGGTTCTTCGCTGAAGCGTCTGCATCAAACAGTCCGTAATCTTCGCAAATGCAAAACCGCCGGAGTGGAAGTTTCCGGGAAATATTTTGAAGATTATCGCAGACGTTTTTGTGAAGCGATGGACGATGATTTTTCGACACCGCAGGCATTTGCGGTACTGTTTGATTTAAGCCGTGAAGCAAATAATTTACTCGCCGAAAAAAGTCCTGATCCGCAAGCAGTTGCTGATGCAGAATATTTATTTTCTACTTTAGGCGGAGGTGTTCTTGGGATAATTCCGGAGACACTCGATGATGTACAGACTGATCTACGTCTGAATGAGGTGATGGAAATCCTACTTGAACTGCGTGCTAACTTTCGTAAAAATAAAGATTTTGAGAGTGCTGATCTGATCCGTGAACGTCTGGAAGATTTGGGTATTGTTTTCAAAGATTCAGCGGAAGGAACAACCTGGGAGATGACAGACAAAAACTAAGTTGAATGTCTGTGTCAAAAACTCTAAACAAGGTTAATTTGCTATGAAGGAAGTACAATCACGTCATATCGCAAGGCGGCTTTTTGACCTTATTGCTCCGCTCAAAGGCTGGGTTATTTTCAGCATTTTCTGTATGGCAGGTTACAATATTTTCACTGCTGCTCCTGCCTATTATGCCAAAGATATTGTTGACGCGATTGCTTATGGTGATAATCCCGAACTCAAACAGTATTTTCTGGTCGGTCTCGGCTTGATGATTGTTTTTGCGATCAAGGGTTTGTTCTTTTTTGGTCACAATTACAGCGTAGGTCACCTTGTCCAAAGCCTCATTGTAAAACTGAGACAACAGCTTTTTGACCACCTCGTTAATCTTTCTCTCACCTTTTTTACACGTTCCAAAACCGGAGATCTTATTTCACGTTTCACCAATGATCTGCAGGTTTTCCAAAACATGTTGCAGGTTGGAGTCACTGGACCTTTCCGCGACATTCCGCAATTTTTTCTTTTGCTGGGCATTATGTTTTACCGCAGTTGGCAATTGGCATTTGTAACCTTGATTCTGATTCCGATTGCAGTCTTTTTTATCCAGATTTTTGGTCAGCGTAACAAGATCGCAGTTAGTAAGAGGCAAATCAGTTTTGGCGGATTGACCAGTTTGCTGGTGGAAACGATTTCCGGTGTACGTGTGGTAAAAGCTTTTGGAATGGAAAAGTATGAAAGCAAACGTTTCAAAGCAGCCAACGATGATCTTTATAAGAATCACATGCGCTCAGTTATGATAGATTCTTACTCTTATCCGATCATCGAAATAATCGGTGCCGCCGCCGGAGCAGCGATTGTGGCTTATGGAGGTTATCTTATCATCAACGATCAAATCACTCCTGGCGATTTTACGTCGTTTGTGATCAGTTTTTTTATGTTGAATGAACCGGTAAAAAAGCTGAACGGTTTCAATTTAAAACTGCAGGAAGGTTTTGCTGCAGTACGTAGAATTTTTGACATTCTGGATGTTGAAGATGAAATTGTCACTTCACCGAATGCTAAAAAAATAACCCACTTTAAACAGGAAATAAAGCTCAATATTAAGGCTTTTCATTATCCTGAACAAGATGTGCCTGCGGTCAGGGACTTTAAGCTCAGTGTACAGAAAGGTGAAGCAGTGGCTCTCGTCGGCAGTAGTGGTTCAGGTAAAACGACAGTTGCAAATTTAATCCCACGTTTTTACGACATCACCAGAGGAGAAGTCTGCATAGACGGTCATGATTTACGTGATCTGGATTTGATTTCACTGCGTAAATTGATTGCGATTGTGACTCAGGATACTATCCTGTTTAACGATACCATTGCGAGTAATATTACTTATGGGCAGCCGGATTGCTCAAAAGAAAGGATGTATGCCGCAGCACGAGCGGCAAACGCACATTTATTCATTACAGAGCAGCCTGAAGGTTACGAGACAGTGATAGGCGAAAAAGGTGGGCGACTTTCCGGAGGACAAAGGCAGCGAATTTCTATTGCACGTGCTTTGGTTAAAGACGCGCCGATTCTTATTTTGGATGAAGCTACCTCTGCACTTGATTCAGAATCGGAAATTGAAGTGCAGCAGGCAATTGAGCATTTAATGGAAAACCGCACCACGATCGTGATAGCGCACCGGCTTTCGACAATCCGTAACGCAAACAGGATTTGTGTGATGGAGAACGGGCAGATAGTTGAACATGGTACACACGATGAACTTCTTTCAAAAGAAGGACGTTACCAGCAGTTGTATGAAATGCAGTTTCAGGATCAGACGAATGGCTCAGTCTCAGCATAAACCGCTAGTTTCAGCGCGGTTTGAAAATGTTAGGATGAACCAGCAATGAAAAAATTATGGATAATAAAATTCTTGATATAGGCTGTGGTCCGTCAAGAGTTCAAAATTCATGTGGTCTTGATATTTTTCAGTATCCGGAAGTGGATCAGATTCTGAACCGGAACAATGTTCTTCGGGGATTTGCCTGCAGATAATTTTTAAACTATTTATGCGAATCATGTAATCGAACATGTAGCATCTATACCGGAATTCATGAATGAAGTGCATGGTATTGCAAAAAAAGAGCAACGGTTCAGGTAGCGACGTAGCACGTTTCATCCATCGATTGATATTCAGATCCGACTCACCACTGGCATCTTTCAAGTGAATGGCATGTGATCATGACCGATTCGTATTTGCAGACACAAGTCTCGTGCTTCACTCACCTGAAAACTACAATAAGTTATTTGCAAAAGCGAATTTCCCTTTATTCCTAAGGATAATCATTAAACTCAAGGGAATTAATTGGTGGGACAAAACGGTCTTTTGTCTTAAGAGCGAAAAATATCGAAAGAAAAAACTCATGGTTGAGAAAAACTGATAATCTCATTATTTACGACAGCATTACAACTTTTAATCTGCTAGAGATAGCTTATGTTAAACCTTTAATAAGATATAAAAATATGAGTAAATCCTACGTTATCCAGCAAGCACCGTTTGTGGTACCAACAACAGACGGTAAACTAATTGAGGAGCATGTTGGGCGGGTGATCAGCAATGAACCTGGACTCAGCATCGCACACATGGTCGCGCCTTCAGGATGGAGTGAGCCTTTTCAAACTCCGGAATTTGATGAATACACGATGCTTGTCCGCGGACGCAAAC
>JACNKY010000201.1 GCA_014381795.1 Pseudomonadota bacterium
ACCCATGTCTCCTTCCAATTCGTTTTTAGGAACAAGCGCTGCCACAGAGTCAATAACAACCATATCCACTTTACCGACGCGGACAAGCTGTTCCGCGATTTCCAAACCCTGTTCTCCGTAATCAGGTTGAGCCAGAAGAAGATCTTCAATCTTAACACCCAATGTTTTGGCGTTATTTCGGTCAAATGCATGCTCTGCGTCTATGAATGCGGCTACACCACCTATTTTCTGAATTTCCGCAATTGCACACAAGGCTAAGGTTGTTTTACCGGATGCTTCTGGACCGTATATTTCAACGATCCGTCCTCGCGGCAAACCTCCAATTCCAAGAGCAATGTCCAGGGCTAAATTTCCAGCGCTGACGGCAGGAAACTGAACCACTGTCGAACCGTCCATTTTCATAATTGACCCTTTACCATACTGGCGTTCAATTTGCGAAATTGCGGTATCCAAATCTTTTTGTCTTTCTTCAGTCAACATAATTTCTCCTTAATATAAATATTAAATTTGCCCAGTTTTAACTGACTTAATGTTTGATTATTCAGGATCAGTCCTTGAGAAGTACTGGGGTTACAAGTTGAACTTAAAAACGCCTCCGGACACTACTCATGAAAAGTATTTATCCCTGTATATTTAGACAGGTTTAATCTGTAAATAATAATCAGACTATGCTGAAGTCGCAATGCTATATTCAATTTGGAGCGAAAGTAAGGTAATTTTCTGGCAGCCGCAATCCAGTCCTTGACTGATCAGGCCTGGTTAATTAATGTGATAAAGCTGAGAAGTAAATAATTCTCTTTTTGTTATTTCGAAAATAAATATATTGCAATAATATTAGTAATATATGATCATTCGTATTATTCTTGAAGACACTTTATCAGCTATTAGCATGACTTTCTTTGGAGTTGTCTGAAGCTGACAAACTGCGGTCTACCTTGAACCTTAGAAGCTTATCTGGCTATAATGTTAATATTCTTTTTCACGATTAACCGAGATTTTTTAAATGAAAAAAGTACTTGTTACAGGAGGTGCAGGTTTTGTTGGATCTTTCCTTTGTGACCGTCTGATTGATGAAGGTCACGAAGTTATTGCAGTTGATAATTTTTTTACAGGCAGCAAAACGAATTTACTGCAGCTTGAGCACAATCCCAATTTCGAATTGATACGTCATGATATCGTAGAACCTCTTCTCTTGGAAGTAGACTGGATTTTCAATCTGGCCTGCCCGGCTTCTCCGGTTCATTATCAGTACAATCCGGTAAAAACAGCAAAAACAAATGTCATGGGGGCTCTTAATATGCTGGGTCTGGCAAAACGAGTTAACGCACGTATTTTACAAGCCTCCACTTCTGAGGTTTACGGAGATCCGCAAGTACATCCTCAACCAGAAAGTTATTTTGGCAATGTCAATCCTGTCGGTTTGCGAAGTTGTTATGATGAAGGGAAACGTTTGGCAGAAACATTAATGATTGACTACCATCGCCAAAGTCAGGTTGATGTAAAAATTATTCGAATTTTTAACACCTACGGCCCAAGAATGCATCCGGATGACGGCAGGGTTGTCAGCAATTTTATTGTTGCAGCACTTAAGGGTGAACCGATCACAATTCACGGGGATGGACTGCAAAGCCGCAGTTTTTGTTATGTCACTGAATTAGTGGACGCAATGTACCGCATGATGCAGACAGAAGATTTTACCGGACCAGTTAACACAGGAAACCCCGGAGAATTCACCATGATTGAGTTGGCAGAAAAAGTCATCGAAATGACAAATTCAAGTTCCAAACTGATTAAAACCGCAGCACGTCCTGACGATCCAGGACGCCGCAGACCGGACATTACACTGGCTAAAAAAAGACTCGGCTGGGAACCTAAAATAACACTTGAAGAAGGACTGCGTCCAACCATTGATTATTTTGATGATCTTTTGAAAAGCGCCTGAAAAGTACTGCTCACAAAATTGTTGCTGCTAGCTTTTGTGAGTTCGTTATTTTAGCTGAAGGTGCTGACAAACTTAAATATCAATCACCGAAAACCTTCATGTCCCTCCTGCCTGTTCCTCTGGAACTAATTAAAATCGCAAAAGCAGTTGCGAAGTCCAATGGTCGTAGCCTGCTCGTCGGCGGTGCTGTACGGGACCACTTCATGGGTAGAAACATTTCTAAAGACATTGATGTAGAAATTTACGGAATGAGCCCGGAAATTCTTGAATCCGTGCTCGGAAAATTTGGACATCTTCATGCAGTAGGAAAAAGTTTTGGCGTGCTGAAGCTTAAAACTTCAAGTGCAGAATATGATTTTAGTCTACCCAGATCCGAAAGCAAGTCCGGAAAAGGTCACCGTGGATTTCTGGTAACAAATGATTCCTCAATGAGTTACCAAAAAGCTGCTTCACGTCGTGACTTCACTGTCAACAGTATCGGTTATGATTTATTAACAAAGGAAGTGCTGGATCCTTTTGATGGTTTAGGTGACATAAAGCACAAAGTACTGAGGCATATCGGCCCCTCATTTGCCGAAGATCCGTTACGGGTTTTAAGGGCAATGCAGTTCTCAGCACGTCTTGAATTTGAAATTGCTGCTGAAACAGTAGAACTTTGCAACCACTTAGACCTCACTGAATTATCAAAGGAACGGATTTTCGAAGAGTTCCGGAAGTTATTTTTAAAAGCAAAACGCCCTTCCATAGGTTTGGATGCCGCCAAAAAGCTCGGAATCTTAAAGTATTTTCCAGAGTTAAAAGCGCTGATTGGAGTGCCGCAGGATCCGGAATGGCATCCGGAAGGTGATGTCTGGATCCACACTCTACTTGTAATGGACGAGGCGGCACAGTTAAGAAAAGGTGATGAAAAACAGGATTTGGAATTAATGTTCAGCGCGCTTTGTCATGATTTTGGTAAACCGCTGACTACTGAATTCTTGCGTGGACGTTGGCGCAGTCCTGCTCATGACGTCAAAGGTGTTGCACCAGCAGAGCATTTTTTACGCAGAATGACGGATGATCGAATTTTAATTGAACAAGTTACAACTCTCGTCAAAGAACACCTTCGGCCAGTACAGCTTTTTAAGGAACGTGAGCGGATTAATTCCGGAACAATCCGGAGACTCGCCTTACGTGTCCGCATACCTGAGTTGGTTTTATTGGCTAGGGCAGATTACTTTGGCAGAACACTCTCAGAGGATGAGAGAACACATTTTGAAGCAGGAGACTGGCTTTTGGATGAAGCAGAACGCGTGAACGTCCGTGACGAAGCACCTCGTCCGTTGCTCCTTGGCAGACACCTCTTAGCCCTCGGCATGACACCCGGACCTGAAATTGGTCTTATTTTAAAACAGGCATTTGAAAGCCAGCTCAATGGAGATTTTCAAAAAGAAGACGCTGCAATTTCCTGGGCAAAGTCTTACCTTTCAAATTAGTCAGCTCTTGATCATTCCTGACGGAATCGTTATAATCCAAGTAATATTCAAAGTATTTTTTTACTAACTATATTCAAAGACATGTCATCCAAAACGCTCGCCAAAAATCGTAAAGCACGGTTCGAATATGAAATACAAAAAACCATGGAAGTCGGCATCGTCTTACAGGGTACAGAAGTAAAGAGTATCCGCGCAGGTCAAATCAATCTCGCCGAAAGTTACTGCAGGGTGGATGACAGTTTACAAGTATATTTATTGAATGCTCATATTTCTCAATACGATTTTGGAAACCGCCATAATCACGACCCTCTCCGACCGAGACGTCTGTTGCTTCACCGTTCTGAAATCCGCCGCCTGTATGGCGAGGTTAAAGAGCAGGGCCTTACAATGATTCCGCTTAAAATTTACTTAAAAGGAGGAATTATTAAAATGGAATTGGCATTAGGACGCGGAAAAAAACTGCATGATAAACGTCAAACTATGAAAAAACGGGACGCTGAGCGTGATGTAGAAAGAGCTCTCAGCGAACGTACTTAACCAGGAACAAGATGACAGAAAACGCCCTGCAACCAGCTGATTCAGATCCTGCATGGTCGTGGCTCGCCCTGAGTTTAATTTCCGGAATTGGTTACAAAAAGATCCGGCAACTAAGTGAGCATGCAGGCAGTGTGCAGGAACTGTTGAAAACTCCTGCTGAAATACTTGTCAGCAAATTCCAACTCTCAGCCAAATTAGCCGGACTGCTTGCAAAGGCAACTCAAACACACAGTTTCCTGATCGAAAAACGAATCATTGGAGAAACTCCGGGAATCCGGCTTTTTTGTCCTGATTCATCCGGATACCCTTTGAGTTTAAAGCAAATATCGACTCCACCAAGTGTTTTGTATTGGCAAGGTGAGTTGGAGAATGCGGAAAGTCCGTGTCTTGCTTTCGTCGGTTCCAGAGGCTGTACAGCATACGGAAAACAACAAACACGTCGACTGGTTAAAGAACTGGCACAAGCTGTTCCGGAGATGATAATTGTGAGCGGACTTGCAAAAGGTATTGACACGGTGGCGCATGAAACAGCATTAGAATGCGGTTTAAAAACCATTGCTGTACTCGCAGGTGGATTACAGCATATCTATCCTCCGGAAAATAAAAATCTGGCTGCGGAAATTCTAAAAAATGGAGCACTGGTTTCCGAATTTCCCCTTGGTGTAAAACCTCTTGCACGTAATTTTCCTATCCGGAATCGTGTCATCAGCGGTTTGTCGATAGGAATTGTAGTAACAGAAGCGCGGAAAAAAAGCGGTGCAAAAATAACTGCCGCGTTTGCACTTGAGCAAAACAGAGAAGTGTTTGCCCTGCCGGGACGTGTTGATTCCTCTGCGAGCTCCGGAACTAACAGTTTGATTGCACGTCAGCACGCTAAACTGATTTGCAGCGCAAGAGATATTTTAGAAGAATTATCATTTTTTTCTACTACTACTACTACTCAACTTCCTTTTGATTTCGAAACTACTCAATCAGGATTAAAAAAAATAAATACGGTTGATTTGAGTGAAATACAAAAGAAGATTGTTTTAGCCCTGAATGACGGAATTGAGGAAATCGACGCAATTCACTCACAAACCAAAATTGAAATGAATATTTTGCTGGCTACCTTGCTAGAATTAGAATTAGCTGGTAGAGTAGATAGTTTCGGGGGTCAAATATACCGTCTTGCGGTCGAACTTGATCTGTCCACAAATTAAAACTTGTAATGAGTATCAATGGAAACTAATTTTTACGTTGTCGGAGATAATCGGGGAACAGCCTTTTTTCTGAGAAATATCAAATTTTTTATCTGGCTACTGTTAGCTATTATTTTTGCTTTGTCCATTACAATCGCTTATCTATACTTTACACGCGAGCTCGATCAAGAACTGTTGACGGTAAGTATCCAACGAGAAAAAACACGCAGTGAAAATCTGGTTAATAAATTAAAACAAACCGGACAACAAGACTCTGATTGGGAGCAGCAGGTGTTGTCTCAGTCTTCTCAGAATAAAAAACTGAATGAGCAGCAGGCAGCACTGCTGGAACGTCAAAGAAATGAACTTAACGAGCTTAACTCAATTCTTAAACAGCGCGAACAGGTGGTTCGTCAATTTCAACTTGAAAAAACTTCTTCTCAGGAACAGATCAACAACCTTCAACTTAAAGTCCGTTCCCTCCAGCAGCAGCTTCTGAGCGCCCAAGCATCTTTAACTGAATCAATAGCAGAAAATGAAATTGTCCAAGCAAAAATAACTGAACTTGATGCGGAAATAAACAAACTTGAGCTAAAACTTAAAAAACCTACACAAGTTGCTACTACTATTGCCCCGGTTAAAAAACAAATATCACAAATAAGCGTTAATTCTGCTATCTCTGTAGAAAAATTAAAAATTAATAGAAATAATAGCACAGTAAGTATCAATTACAACCTGACCAATAATTCGAACAGGCTCCAACTGGGGCGAACTGGAATGTATCTTTCTTCCAAGAAAAACCTTGAAAAAGATATTCAGTTTCGTCTGGAAAACTCAACACCTTTTAGAATAAAAAGATATAGAATCATTTCCAGAAATTTCTCCAAAGTAAAATCAGGTAGTTTTGTACGAATCCTGATCTGGAATGACAAAAAGGAGCTGATAATTGATAATGCTTATCCAATAAAGTAGTAACAAAAACTCCTTTACTTTCTGCCCTGCCTCATGTCTGCTCTCATAAATCTTGAAAGCGTCAGTAAGCGCTTCGGTTTTCGTAATATTCTCAACAACATTAACTTCTCGCTTGATACAGGTGAGTTCGTGATGTTGATTGGAAATAACGGTGCCGGCAAATCGACGCTGCTCCGTATAATCAGTTCACTGATGAAACCGTCAAACGGGGAAATTACTTTCCGCGGCACAAACCAAAAAGATAATCTGCTGGAATGGCTGCAGATAATGGGCAGTATCACTCACGAAAACAGGTTGTATGCAGACCTGAATTCAATAGATAATTTACGCTTGTACGGAACACTTTACGGTGTTGAGGAGCTGAATTCTAAAATCGATGCTGTTTTAGCGAAAATAGATCTGTCCCATGTTTCGCAGCTGCCGGTTCGTAATTTCAGTAGTGGAATGACAAAACGTTTGATAATTGGACGTTTGATGTTGTGCAAACCAGAAATCCTGATTCTTGATGAACCCTACACCGGACTTGATCAAAACTCATTCCGCTGGTTTCAGGAATATCTGCGGGAATTTCACCAGCAGGGAGGCACAGTGCTGATGGTTACCCACCAAATTGAGCTGGGACTGGAGTTGGCAACCCGTGTCCTGGTTTTGCGCCGCCAAAACATCAAGCATGATATTTCCTCAGCAGGCTTGAGTGCGGAACGCTGTAGTGCACTGCTGGAAGAATAATGCACTTTAATACTTACCTCGAAAGTTTTTCTGAGTTAGAACAAATCCAACAAACCTCAATCCGTGAAGTGATTTTGCAACACAAATCGCTGAGCAGAATGGGAAAGCAGAGTACAAAGTCTTTGCTCTCACTCCTGGAAGCAGCACTTTCCTGCGGTTTGTCTCCCGTTTTGCAGTGGGACATCCTCAGCACAGAGCAAACTTTCCGGCACTGTCTAACAATTCTGAATCGTTTGCCTTTAGCAAAATTTCACGCAATCCGTGTGCAGGATCTTGGAGCGGCTGAGTGGGTCCGGCAGGAACATCCGGAACTTCCTCTGCAGTTGATTGTTGAAACCGGAAACCATAACATCATCGGACTTCAGCGCTGGACAGAATACTTTGGTCCGCAATTACAACGCCTCGTTCTTTCCACAGAACTGCCTAAATCCGTGCTGAATGAGTATAGTAAAATTTTAACCGTGCCTTGTGAGATATTAGCTGTTGGTAGAATTTTGTTGTTTTACACTCCTCGTAAATTGCTTAGTTCGCATGATTTTTCAACGAACTCTCAGGATTTTCTGGAAAAAAAATTAGTCCCGGGAGATCAACCGCAACAACAGTTTCCAACCGTCGAAAATCAACATGGAACGTTCATGTTTCATCATCGTGATTTGTTTTTGCTGGATTATCTTCCGGAACTGCAGAAAACAAGTTTGGAAGTCTTAAGACTTGATTTACAGCATCTTGATTTATCCGCAAACTGGCTTATTAAATTATCAGCGTTGCTAGAGTCATTTGATAAAGAAAAATGTACTGCCTTAAAATCAGCCTGGCCCACTAAAATAACACATAGTTTCTTTAGAGCAAACCGAACAGACCTTGCGATTGAGCGTATAAAAAATCCTCACCTGAAGGATCACGGAGAAACTCTGGTGGGATATGTCGTTGAAGCAGTCAAGGGTGAGCAACTGATTATTTTGGCCCGTAAAACATTCCCTTTTGCTAAAGCTTTACTGGGGATTACTCCGGAAGGTCGGGAGTGTAATATTGCGACCGAAGACATACAGACTACAGACGGTCAACCTGTAACAGAGATTGTTTCAGGAAATCTGTATCAAGTTCCGCACGTCAAATATGTGACTGCACAGACCCTTGTCTACAGCCGTTATGAGTGATTGCAGCTTGAATATTTCTCACAAACACGTAAGCTTTAAAGGCCTTTTCTTTGAAATTTACGGTGCTGCCTGTAATAATATTTCAAACCTTTTTCGTTCAATAATCCCCGTTTAATACTGCACTCAAGGGTCTTCATGCAGGTCTTCCGTTACCAGGATAAAACAACTTCTTTTCCAAGTTCCGTTGTTACTATCGGAAATTTCGATGGAATTCATTTAGGCCACCGAGCTTTAATTTGTTCTGCGGTACATGAAGCAAAAGCACGCGGATGTGCCAGTGCTTTAGTGACTTTTGATCCGCATCCTCAAGAAATAATTCATTCCCAACAATCAGTTTCGCGAATTTGCACGGCTGTTCATCAACTGCGTTTACTTGAAGAACTAGGTCTAGATGAGCTGCATGTGATACCTTTCACAAAGGAACTTTCGCAAATGCCTCCGGAAGAATTCGCACTTCAGTTTTTGATAAAACGTTTTGATTTGGCAAAACTAGTCATTGGTTACGATTTTCGTTTTGGAAAGTACCGTGCAGGAGACTTCATTCTGCTGGAAACTCTCAGCCAAAAATACAACTTTTCACTAGAAGAAGTTGCTCCGGTACAGGAGAAAGGTCAAACAGTAAGCAGTACCCTGATACGGGAATTAATACAAGAATATCGTTTTGCAGAAATACCGTCTTATCTTGGTCGTGATTTCAGTATTTACGGAGAGGTAGTTCACGGGGAACAGCGTGGACAAAAACTAGGATTTCCTACCGCAAACATCCAGCCGGGAATCACCTTAGCTTTGCCAAACGGTGTCTATGTCAGTAAAATAATATTTGCAAACAAAATTCATTTTGGCGTTACCAATGTGGGCAAACGGCCTACATTCGGCGAAAATGCTATTACGGTTGAAACTTGGCTTTTTGATTTTGATGAAGATATTTACGGTAAGGATTTGGAGGTTATTCCGCTTTTTCAGTTGAGGGCGGAAAGGAAGTTTTCTTCTATGGAAGATTTGCAAAATCAAATTAAGCAGGACGTTGAAAGCGCGCGTAATTACCTGGTTGAACATGAATTCATGACTGTTGAATGAAACTATCTGTACTTATCATTTAGTCCTAAATTTGCCAGATTCAGGGTTTTGATCTTTTCCATTTTTTTAATTTTTGTTTCCTCTCTTTTTGCATCATCAAGATAGTCCACAAATTCTCTTTGTTTTGAAAGAGCAAATTCTTGAAAGCAATTTTCATGTTTGTTTCAGCACCTCATAACTTGACTGAACAAAGCCAAAATCATAGCTTTTGGTTTCGAGGTGTTTAAGCGGAACATCATTTTTTAAGTATCCAAACAAAGGAATACCGCTGCCTATAATTACTGGAATGACCGTAATGGTAAAATCGTTGATAAGTCCCTCCGTGATGAATCTCTGAATGGTGATTCCACCATCAATATATAAGCGCTTAGCTCCTTCATGCGCTAAGCGCTTCCATAATTCTGTCGGGCTTTCTGAGGAATATGAGACAGTTTTCAATAAATGCTGAGGAATAATAATGCTTTTGCTGCTTAAAACAATGACGGGTTTTTTACCGTAAGGCCAGTTGTTAAATGACAATATTTTTTCGTAACTTTTGCGGCCCATAATCAGAACATCTACGGATTCAAAAAAAACCTTGTATCCACAGTCTTCACCTGCACTAACTCCTGCATTTGCGGCATCTAACCAATCTAGTTCGCCACCTTTTCTGGCAATAAAACCATCAAGACTTACTGCAATGAACACAGATGCTTTTAGACTCATCGATCTACTTTTGTGATTGAACAACCCCGTGAACAGGGGATGCAGAATTAATCAATTGAGAAACGCATAATCTGCTGATCTTCTTAGGCGCTTTCTATTTTGGGACAATTAAACATCCATTTAATACCGAATTTATCGGTCAACATGCAGAATTTTTCACCCCAAAACTGTTCTTTCAATTCCATCGTTACCAGCCCGGCCTGTTTGAGACAATTGAATGTTTTTTCCATTTTGAGAGGATCTTCGAAGCCTAAACTCAGTTGGATACTGGAATTAGCTGTTTTTGAACTTTCTGCACTGTCCATTTGATCAGCAAAACATTTTTTATAAAAATTAACAGCATCTTCACAGTCACCGTTAAACATTAAGTATGGTTTCAAATTTTCCATTTTAAATCTCCAGCTGTTTTTGTTGTTTTTCGAAAAAATCTAAGAAGGACATTTTAGCGGAACTGATAAAAACACACCAAATTCCTGAGCAATATTACAGCTAACCCGTGCGTGTACCTTTCCTTGTTTATCATAAAAACTTGCTTTCTCTGTCAGCGGAAAAACACCTTCATGCCAGACATTTGGATGAATATACAAACCCTTCCCGCCATCGACGTAAAAGGCGACAAAATCTGAGGGTTGAAC
>JACNKY010000259.1 GCA_014381795.1 Pseudomonadota bacterium
GTCAGTAAAAGAACCGATTGATGTGCTGATTCTCTCAAACGTCATGCGTTCCGGGGTTACAAGTTTGCTGAAAAGCCTCTCCGCGCAACTAGCTGCGGATAACATTCGTCTCAATAATCTGATGCCAGGACGTATCAACACAGATCGAATCCGTAGTTTGGATGGGATAAATTCAAAAAAACAAGGAGTTCCTGTCGAGCAAATTCAAGCGGCAAGCCATGTTCAAATTCCTTTGGGTCGTTACGGAACCATAGAAGAGTTTGGACGTTGCGGAGCTTTTTTACTCTCTGATGCTGCAAGTTACATCACCGGTTCAAGTCTTGCCGTTGATGGTGGTGCTCTCAAAACAGTCTGGTAATTAACGTTCAAGTTTTTTGCATTTCTGACGATATTAATGATCAAGAGGAATAGTTTGTTTAGCAGCTTGGCTTTCTGTTTTGCGAAAGTCAGTCTATTAACGGCGATAATTTCCATTTTTAATGATCAATCTCAGAGGTGCAAATGCCTGTCAATTATCTTAACTTATATCTTCTTGCCGTCTTCGGCGGACTTGCAGCAACAGTAGGTGGAATTGTGATCTGCTATGCCGGTATCTCTGAATCAAGTTATCTTGTTTATCGGGGTATGGAGCTCACAACCTATTATCTTGATAAAAATAAGCACGACCTGTATGTAAATGGGTTGATTTACAGTATAACTTTCGGGATTGCCTTTTTGCTGTTGCTGGCAGTAATTGTGGTTCCAAGTCCAGGACAAATTCAAAAGCGGATGTCCACATCTCAGTTTGCGGGGGCAGCCGGTGCAGGTTATCTCGGACCTTCTGGGGCGTCTGCACCTGTTGAACAATCTCCGGCAGCCGCGGGAGAAATGCCTGCAGAGGAGGATGAAGACTTTGAAATAGAGCTTGAACCTGACATAGAATCATTTGATGAAGAAGAGGAAGAAGAAGAATCGGCACTTTCGGGTTCGGCTGATGATGATGATTCAGATGTAGTCTACGGTACAGGGCACATCACTGACAAGGCACACAGATCATTTATCCTCTCCAGTCCTGACAGTGCGGTCAAGTTCCTTATGCGTAAAGAACTTGACGGACGTCCCTTGAAATCATCGCAGGATGAAATATACGAAGGCTGGCAAACACGAGGACTTTCCAGAGGGAAATTGCGTAAACATTTTCTCAAGATCATGGAATGGGACAGCATGCCTGAAATGGAAGTTAATGAAATTTACAACAAATTGAAAGATAAGGTATATGAAGTAAAACACACTGGCTAAAATAACTATCAACCAAACACTAAATAATTATCACATATGAGCTCAAAGCTTTTCAAAGGAACGCCTACTTATTTACTGGATTCAAAATTAAGTGAAGCTTTACACATTGCACGCTTGCTGGAAAAACCACTATTGCTTGAAGGTGAGCCCGGAACCGGCAAAACAAAACTTGCTCAGGAATTTGCAAAAAAAGAAAATCGACCCTTATTTGAGGTGCCGATTACTTCAGAAAGCAAAGTTTCGCTCCTCGTTTCACGCTTCGATGAAGTTCAGCGCCTGATGGATACACAGGCTGCTGTTGCCAACGCCCAGATGAAACAAGCCGGAATTGACATGCAGATCGATACTGGCGGACGCAAAGTGGACAACTTGGAAGAATACGTCCATTTGGGACCACTCGCAGAAGCCTTCTCTACACCGGGATCGGTTCTACTGCTGGATGAAATAGACAAGGCTCCACGTGAACTTCCCAACAATCTTTTGTTTTTACTCTCAGAACGTCGGATTGTTGTTCCAGAAACACAGCAAACAATTGCCTGTGAACCTGGTAAGATGCCGATCATAGTAATAACATCCAACCATGAACAAGATTTGCCTGCTCCTTTTATTCGGCGTTGTATCTACATGTATATCGAGTTTCCGCCACCGGAAAGATTGCGTGAAATTGTCCGTATGCATCACCCTGGAGCAAATAAAAAAATAGTCGCGGCAGCCATTGAAATTTTCTATCAGTTACGTGAACTTGATTTGACCCGTAAACCTTCTACCAGTGAAATTTTAGATTGGATTTCATACCTCGTTCAGACAGATGTTCTTGATTCGAAAGTTGTTGAAAGACTGAAGGGTGCGCAAACTCTAGTTAAACATCGTGACGACCGTGAACTCTTAAGGGCAATCCAGGAAAAAGGTATTGAGGCTGCAACCAGTCGAAAAACACCAAACTGGTAAAATATTTTCACCAATTCACTTAGACATGTTTCAAATTGCTTTCTTTATTTTTATCTTTTTACTTGGAAGCATCCCTTTCGGTTTGCTGATCAGCCGTTACTGGTTAAAAATTGACATTCGCCAACAAGGAAGCGGAAACATCGGCATGACAAACGTTATGCGGGTTGGTGGCAAATTACCCGGAATTATGACTTTTGTGCTGGATTTCGGGAAAGGCAGTCTCGCCGTTTTACTGGCCCAAACAGTTTTTGCTATGTCCGAAACAGTTCCGGAAGATCGGCTGTTATTCCTCAGTATTACTGGGGTAGTTGTTGTATGCGGACATGTCTTTTCCGTTTTTCTCCGCTTTAAAGGTGGAAAAGGAATTTCGACTTTATTTGGAGTTTTAGCCGTTTTGAACTTCAGCATAGGTCTCACTGCTGCCTTGGTTTGGGCAGGCATGTTTTTATGGAAAAGGATTTCAAGTCTTTCCGCAATCACCATGCTGATGATCTTTCCGTGGTTATTTCTGCTAGTTCCATGGTTAGCAAATGAAACTCCTGTTTGGACTATGTTTTTCCTTTTTCTTCTGTTATCATCACTACTAATTTTCAAGCATCGTGGAAATATTCAGCGTCTGCTAAAAGACCAAGAAGGCCAACTCAGTTCGAACAAAAAAGACTGACAACATTTTTCAAAAACGCCAAAAATGAATCCACTCGCACCGCTATTATTTTTCTTCGGCAAGGATATGATCCGGCACATAATCCTTTTTTCAGGAATTGCAATCATTGCCTGGTTCATGACACTCAGCGGAATTGTCTGGGGGGGTTATTTATTGTGGATTTCACTTATCTTGATAGCCACTTTAATTATTTGGCGTGCAGGTGATTTTTTCTCTCCGGCAGCAACTTATATCCAAGATAAGCACGATATTCCACAGTCAATTAAAGCCGCAGTCATTGACGCAATCGCAAGCTCGTTTCCGGAGTTTTGTGTGGCCATTATTGCTGTAATATTGATTGGACGTGCCGAGGTTGGAATCTCTACAATCGTGGGTTCTGCACTTTATAACGTTCTTGTGATTCCTGCGGCAGCAGGATTGGTTGCTTCCAGTCCAATGGTCATCAGCCGGGAAGTTGTCTGGCGTGATAATATTTATTATCTTGGCGTAACTCTTTTACTCGGAGCAATGCTCTGGATGTTTCCAAATGAGTGGGGTGCTGGTGTAGCTGTCATCTTTTTGCTGGCCTACTTAGGTTATGTCTTTCTTCTTCACAGGGACTTCAAGAAATCAAAAAAACAAGGTGCTGATTTTAAGGAAACAGAGATTTTGGAAACTAAGACTGCTGCTGATGATGCTGATGATGCTGATGAGCTGGAATTGACATCTGAAAAAAAGGCTTGGATGTGGGTTGCCGGTATGATGATTGTTATGGGAGGAGCATCTCACCTGTTGGTTGAAGCTTCACTTTCTCTCGGTGACATGTTGGGAATTGACGCAGTTATCATGGGATTTGTCGTGATTGCCGCTGGAACATCAGTGCCAGATACCGCCCTCTCAGTCATCAGCGCTAAAAAAGGACATTACGATGCTGCCGTTTCAAATGTTTTCGGCAGTAACATTTTCGACATCTGCATTTGTTTAAGTATTCCTATTCTGCTCGCACTTGCCATGAGTGGCGAGCCAACCGCTATTGATCTGCCGCAATTGGGGTTGATCTGGAGCCTGATAGGCGCCACCTTCTTAGCGGTCTATTTCTTCTGGAGTAATAACTACACACTCACCAAATTAAAAGCAGGCACTATGGGCATGCTCTACCTGCTCATAATTTTAGTTTCATTTTCGTTTTAAATCGTAAAGAATGGATCGTTCTTAGAACTGTCAAATATGATTTCGCGTAGAGATTTGGGAGTGCGTGGGGCAAGTTCTCTCTCTCTCTTAGCTCTTGCGGAAATGTTGCCAAATCTCCCGGATGACACAGTACCACCATGGTGACTGGGTCCTGAGTATCAGTTATTCTAAATAAAGCCCTGGCAGAAAGTATCTTTTTGAATAAAAATTATGTCTTGCATTGCCTGATTTCAAACACCGAGATTAGCTGTCAGGCCAAGATAAAAAACAACTTCACAAAACTGTTGAGTAGCGCCCAGAGAGTCACCGGTTACACCACCAAGTTTTCTTTTAAAAAGCATTATTAATACCCACCAGACAATTACGACGGCCAGCAATGCCACCCAAACCTGATAGCCAATAAAAATCAACGGCAACAATCCAAAAGCCGCATTTACAATTAGATCAATTCCAGAAAACTCAGTCATCGTTCCTGATTTGCTTTTTTCCGCATCCTGTACATAGGTTAAAAAATGGAGCTGTGAAATTGAAGCAAAGCGACTCAAAGCATGTCCTGCAAACCAAACCAACGGCAAGATTTCAGTCTCAATTTGTAAAAGCGCAAAAAATTTCAACAGTATCAGAAACACTAAACCAAGTGCGCCGTAAGTCCCTATCCGTGAATCCTTCATGATCCGCAGTCTTTCTTCCGGAGTCCATCCACCGCCAAGTCCGTCGCAGGTGTCTGCAAATCCATCTTCGTGTAAAGCTCCGGTCAACAAAACAGCAGCAATCATTCCCAGCAAAACCGCAATCGGCAAAGTCATTTCAGGAAACGTCCATGACAAATCTACGAACAGCATTTGCGCCAGCAGCCAAACTCCCACACTCACGCCTCCCGCAAGCCAACCCACGAGAGAAAAATATCTTGAGCCGTGAGAAGTCTTTGCTAAGTACCAGTTTGCAGGCAGCGGAATCCTACTATAAAATATGAAGGCTCCGGCGATACGCCGCATTTCCCGGACAAGTTTATTCTCCATCAGCACGGTCACTCACACCGGCAGATTCAAAGGAAGCCATTTCGTTCAGAAAAGCGACTGCCGACTTCAGAAGAGGAAACGCGACTGCCGCTCCAGTTCCTTCACCTAAACGCATTCCTAATGAAAGCAAGGGTTCTGCCTGCAAATATTTTAACATTGCGCCATGTCCAAGTTCATCCGACTGATGAGTAAATACCGCATATTCTCTAATTTCCGGAGCTATCCTGGAAGCAGCTAGAAAAGCAGATGTTGCGATAAAACCGTCAATAAGTAAAATACGTCCCAAAACCGCCGATTCCAGCATTGCACCAACCATCATCGCAATTTCAAAACCTCCGAAAGTTGCCAGCACTTCTTGAGGTTGCTCATTTCCCGCATGCAGATCCAGTGCTTTCTGAAGTATTTCCCTTTTGCGTGCAAGTCCGGAATCATCAAGTCCGGTACCTTTGCCAACACAGTCTTCAAGCGGAAGTCCTGTTAAGCGCTGCATCAACGCCGAGGCTGAGGAGGTATTGCCGATTCCCATTTCGCCAAAACCAATTATGTTGCAATCTGTATCTGGAAGAGTTCTGCTCAGTTCAGCACCTTTTGTCAAAGCTTGCTCACATTCCGTTTTACTCATTGCTGGAGTTTTCGCAAAGTTTTTTGTTCCCCGTCCAATTTTTGCCGCAATCAAGTCCGGATGTTGCTGTAAATCTCCTTTTACGCCTGCATCCACCACATGCAGACTAATACTGTGTTGCCGGCAAAACACATTGATCGCTGCACCTCCGCTAAGAAAATTTAGTACCATTTGCGCTGTTACTTCCTGAGGATATGGACTTACTCCTTCCTCCGTAATTCCATGGTCTCCTGCAAAAACTAAAATACTCAGATTCCGAAGTTCTGGAGACAAAGTGTTTTGAATTCTTCCTAAATGTAAAGCCAGTGTTTCCAGCCTGCCTAACGAGCCTGGTGGTTTTGTTTTTGTGTCAATTTTCTGCTGTAGTTCATCAATCAACTTAGATGAAACTGAAGAAATTGAAAAGGATGTCATATTGCTTTTCTATCCGTTTAAGTCACTTTTTGAATGATGATGTTTTTCGAGTATAACTTAGTATTTTTTATTAAGGCAAAATAGCCAGCACATTTTCCGGAGGACGGCCAATCACTGCGCCTTCAGCAGAAATCACAATCGGTCTTTCAATCAGAACCGGATTTTCTGTCATAATTGTCAGCCACTCTTCAAGAGTTAACTCATCGGTGGCGGAAATCCCCAACTCTTTTGCTTTTTCCTCTTTGAATCGTATTAATTCAGAAGGTTGAATTTTCAATTTCTGAATTATCTCCTCCAGTTCTTCTTTTGAAGGTGGATTCTTCAAGTACTCAATAATTATCGGTTCGACACCTTTACTCTTAAGAATTTCCAAAGTCGCCCTGCATTTACTGCATTTTGGATTGTGGTAGATGGTGTAAGTCATTTGTTTATTTTATTGTAGTTATAAATACGATTTGGTGAAGAAATAACTTTTTCAGCAAGTAATGTTTGTAGACTGTATTTTTAATAAACTAAATTCAATAGACTTCCTTGTGACTTCCCGCACTCACCATCAGAATCTGCTTTTCTTTTATTTCCAATTCAAGTGTAATTCTGTATTGCAGGGAGATGGAAACCGAATGGAGACCTGTTAGTGTTCCTCGTAATGCGTGAAGCCTTAAAGAAGGATGATGTGGGTTTGCTTGCAGCAATTCCAAAGTTTGTTGATAACGTCCTAATAAATCCGGATGTTTTTTCAAGAACCGCCGTTCTTGTTTTCGGTATGGTTCCGGAAGCAGTAAATCATACATTAGTATCCGCTTTAGGGAATTCCAATGAAACCGACGCTTCATTAGAAATTTCTTTTTTCAAACACTTTAAGTGGTCTCCAACATTTTCTACAATTTCATAATTCCCTTTTGTATAAGCTGTACGAGCTTCCTGCCATGCCAAAAAAATTCCTGCCTCCCGTAACTGGTCGTATTGCTCTAACTCCATGACAACAAAACGAGGTTTCCCACGAACACTTATAATTGCATTATCTTCTTGATTAAGTGCCTTCTCTAAAGAATTAACACCCTTTGTTTTCAATTCATTTGCGGTGACAACTTGCATTTTCCTCCATAATCATACTGTAATTAGCACTGTTAATAGTGCTATTGTAGCCGTAATTATTGAACATTACCAGTATTTATTAACTACTCAACCTCACCTTGAATTTCCAAAATCGCGGATTCAAGCGCTTCCAGAGTTTCCGTATCTGCGTTTTCCCACATTTCTCTTTCGTGGGCTTCTAGTAGTCGTTGAGAAGCATCTTTCAGCGCAAGTGGATTGTGTTCCCGAAAGAACTTTTGCTGTTCCGGATCAAGCAGAAGTTTGTTGGCAACCTCTTCATATTGATAATCGGCGACAATATCACAGGTTGCATCGTAGCCAAACAGATAATCGACCGTGGCCGCCATTTCAAAAGCACCTTTGTAACCATGTTCACGCATGGCTTCAATCCATTTTGGATTTAGAACACGGCTGCGGAAAACACGGTTGAATTCCTCTTTGAGTGTGCGGATTTTAATTTTTTCCGGATTACTGGAATCGCCGTGATAAGTTGCAGGAGCGCTTCCCTTGATTTCTGTGATTGCCGCCTGGAGTCCTCCCTGAAACTGAAAATAGTCGTCTGAATCCAAAATATCGTGTTCGCGGTTGTCCTGATTTTGATGCACAATTTCCACGGAACTCAGTCTTTGACGCAGCAAATTGATTTCCTCGGAACTTGTGCCGTCGGAATCGTAAGCATGGCTTCCCCATTTCAAAAACACTTCTGTCAAATCAGCGCGTGTTTCCCAGTTTCCTGCATCAATCAAAGGCAACAGTCCAGTGCCGTATGCTCCAGGTCCGGAACTGAAAACCCGAAGTTCCGCCAACCGTTGAGCATTTTCCGCAGAAGCTCCGGAAGCCTGAAAAGTCTCTTGATCTGTCAGCCACGCGGCCCGTACTGGATTCATTTCCTCTGGTTCATCAAGTTCTGCCAGACGTTTTGGGACAGTAGAAAGCAGGCGCATCACGTCACCGAAAGAGTCCCTGAACATTCCTGAAACACGTAAAACAACATCCACACGCGGCCTTCCCAAAACAGAAAGCGGCATAATTTCAAAATCTACCACACGTCCGGAAACAGGTTCCCAAACCGGCTCGCAGCCCCAGAGAGCCAAAGCCTGCGCGATATCATCTCCACCGGTTCGCATGTTAGAAGTTCCCCAAATCACGAGCGCTGTGGTTTTCGGAAATTCGCCGTGATCCGCACGGTAGCGTTCAATCAATTCTTCGGCCAGTGCCTGTCCGCAACGCCACGCTGTTTGCGTCGGAATCACCCGCGGATCGACAGAATAAAAATTACGTCCAGTCGGTAAAACATCAATCCGCCCACGTGTTGGAGCACCGGACGGCCCAGGACTCACAAATCGCCCCTCTAGAGCCCTAGCCAAACTACGTGTCTCTTCTACACATCGATTGAATCTCGGCAATAATGTTCTGTGCAGCCAGTGGCTTATTGCTGATACCCCTTGGACTCCTGCTTGAGCTAATTCATCTTTGATCCACTGACGGGCACTCTCTTCAATTTCATCGCGTTCCCTTATGGAAAGTGTGTCGAGATCAAAATCGGATTCTTTCTCTAAAAGTGCCTGCAGCAATCCTGGACGTTCCACAGAAGGCATCCTTAGTAAACTGAGCAGAAAATCAATTTTCTTCTCGCCTTCAGGAAGTTGTCCGAAAATATGCAGACCTGAACGAATTTGGCTTTCTTTAAGTTCGCAGAGGTGACTGCTGAGCGCATTTAAGGGATCAGCATCTTCCGGAAGTTCCACGCTCCATTCTGCGTTTTCCAGTAAATGTTCAATTTCATGCTCCAGTTCATGCGCCCGTTCAGGATACAAGGTTTCACAATGGGCGTGTTCTTCTAGCAAACGTTCCGCAAGATCCAGTTCTTCGTAAAGTCCAGCACGGGTCAAAGGCGGAGTGAGGTGATCAATAATCACAGCAGAAGCACGGCGCTTTGCCTGTGCCCCTTCGCCTGGATCATTGACGATGAAAGGGTACAAATTAGGTAAAGTTTTCAAGGCAATTTGCGGAAAATCGTCAGACCCTAGGGCGACACTCCGTCCCGGTAACCATTCCAAATTTCCGTGTTTGCCAAAATGAATTACGGCATGTGCGTCAAAATCTTCCTGAATCCACTGATAAAAAGCCAGGTACTCCGGCGGAGGTGACAAAGCCGGATCGTGATAAATCGCCTGAGTCTGCAAACCAAATCCGCGCTGCGGTTGGATACCGATGAAAATGTTGCCAAAACACTTTCCGGCAACAGGGATGAAATCCGCAACTTCATGTGTCCATTGTTTGGCCAAAGTTGCTTGACTTTTCTCTGTCGGATTGTCAGGTGCCTGAAGCTTACCGATCATTTCAAATAAGCGTTTCCGGGAAATACCTTGATCTGGATTTTTGCCGTAGCTCTGTTCAGTATCATTGGTGATCCCTGCTTGTAAAATTCGGATTAGTTCATCACCTGTTTCTGGGATTTTCGTTTCCGAATTTTCAAAGGCAGCACCGGACTCAGTTTCGGGGTAAGATGAAATGCAATATCCCCTTTTTCCCAAATCTTTCAAAAATGCAATCACGCTGGCCGGAGTATCAAGTCCAACTCCGTTACCGAGGCGACTGTCTTTATTGGGATAATTTGCCAATATAATTGCCACCCGCTTTTCTGAATTTTCGGTGCGCCGCAAACGAACCCAATTTGCGGATAGTTCTGCCACATGCGACACCTGCTGCCGATCCGGAGCCAAACGTTTAGAACGAAACTCCAATTCAGGAGTTACTTCCTGTTCCTGCTTAAATCCAACGACAGTACTGAAAAGGCGACCATCGGTTTCAGGAAGAACCACTGACATTGCTGCATTTGAAGCGGAAAGACCTCGTGGATTTTTTAGCCATGCCTCACGATCCTCAGTAGAAGTCGGTACCTGAATCACCGGACAATTCAGCCTTTCCAAAAACGAAATGCGTGCCTCACTCTGCTCGCCGATGCTCCCTCGGGAAGGTCCAGTGCCTATAGAAAAACTTTGCATGGTCAAAATAG
>JACNKY010000282.1 GCA_014381795.1 Pseudomonadota bacterium
GGGTGCATTTGCTCTGCAGATCACAGTCAAACTCGGTGCACTGACTAAGATGGCGCCAGAAAACCGTCTAAACGAAATCGGCAGGCGGATCGGCAGGCTTTTCAAAATTGGTTTTGGGCAACAGAAACTGATTGGAAGGAAACGCGAACGGAGTTCCGGAATCATGCACGCCTTCATCTTTTGGGGAGCACTGCTCGTGGGTGTGAGGGAATTAACCTTAATGGGCGAAGGTTTTATCAGTGGGTTTCAGGAATATTTACCTTTTCTAGGCTCTGACTCATGGCTGGGCTATGCCTATATTACTGTCTATAACTTCTGTGAAGTTTTGGTACTGGCCATGGTTTTAGTGGCACTTTATCGGCGGCTTGTCCCTAAACCCGATAGGCTTGAACTGAACTGGGAGGGCATATATGTTTTACTGTTTGTTGGTTCTATCATGCTCACCGACCTGCTGTTTGACTCGGCACGACTCAATTTGGTGGAAAGTTACGGACAGAACCTCCATTCTTTCCAAAGCGCGAATTACGGTTCAGAGTGGGATTGGGCTCCTTTCACGGTTTTGCTGGCTTCAGCCATCAACGGTCTGGGCGAAGGAACAAACGCATTTGTCTATCATTTCAGTTATTGGGGACACGTGGCGGTAATGTTCGTCTTCGTGAATCTGCTGATTCACACTAAACAGTTTCATGAAATGACTGCCCTGCCGAATATTTTTTTCGGTTCACTGGATTATCCACACGCTATTCCGCCTTTGGCTGATTTGGAAGATGAAAGCGCCTGGGAGGAAGGGCGCATTGGTGTCAGCAAACTGGAAAACTTGACCTGGAAACAAGGACTGGACCTTTTGTCCTGTACAGAATGCGGACGCTGTCATGATGTCTGCCCGACCTTTGTTACAAACAAGCCACTCACGCTGAAGCGATTCAATCAATCACTAGTGCATCACTTACGAGATGAGGAAACGACACTTTTCCGGACAGGCGCGACTGCAGATGACAAAACGCTTATCGGTGAAATTATTCGTCCTGAAACACTTTGGGCCTGTACAACCTGTCGCGCCTGTGAAGAGGTTTGTCCGGTTTCAATCGAACATGTTCCGCGAATTCTGGGTTTGAGGCAAAATCAAACCATGATGGAAGAAGCTTATCCTCCGGAAATGTCTAATACTTTTAAAGGTCTTGAGCGCAATTTCAATCCGTGGGGCATTGGTTTTGACCAGCGGGCGGACTGGGCCGATGGACTGGATGTTCCCTTGATGGCTGAGACAAAAGCGGAAGATATTGATGTGCTGATGTGGGTCGGCTGCGCGGGTTCTTTTGACAGCAGAAACCAGAAAATTGCTCGTGCCACAGCGACACTTTATCAGAAAGCCGGCGTTAAATTTGCGATGCTGGGTAGTGAAGAAAAATGTACCGGAGACCTGGCTCGGCGTTCCGGAAACGAAATGCTCTTTCAAATGCTGGCCGGTGATAACGTGGAAACTTTGAATAATTATAAAATCAAAAAAATCGTCACCGCCTGTCCGCATTGTTTAAACAGCATCAAAAATGAATATCCGCAACTTGGCGGCGAGTACGAGGTTTTACATCATTCACAGTTCATTTCCAAGTTGGTGGATGAAGGACGTTTACCGGTCGGCAGTAATCTCAAAGACACCATCACCTATCACGCCCCCTGTTATCTGGGACGCTACAATAAGGAATATGATGCGCCGCGGAAATTGTTGAATAGTGCGGCTGAAACACCGATGCGTGAAATGCCACGTCACGGTACTGAAAGTTTCTGCTGTGGAGCCGGCGGTGCCAGAATGTGGATGGAAGAAACAATCGGCACACGTATCAACGAAAACCGTACCGAAGAAGCAATTCAAACCGGAGCTTCCACGGTGGCTACTGGATGTCCGTTCTGCATGACCATGATCAGTGACGGAATTGCCGCCAAAGGCAAAACTGAATCGATGCAGGCTAAAGATATTTCAGAACTCGTTCTGGAAGCCGTTGAAGCGTCTTAACTGCCCACAATTAAAACCAATCCTCATCCCGCTTTGTCATCCCGGACTTGATCCGGGATCCAGGGAATCACTGCAAACACTTGACACCCACCCGCTTTGTCATCCCGGACTTGATCCGGGATCCAGGCAATCAAAACTAAACAAACTTTTTTTGTCATTCCTGTGAAAGCGGGAATCCAGGAAATACTCCAGAAAGACCAAGAATAATTAACTATCGTGCCCCCCTTAAATCTTTTTTAACTCTCTACATATTTACTTCACATTTTTTTGATACACTGCTTAGAAGTTTTAACAAAGCAGCTTGCCTTTAATTTATTTTACTTCAAACCAATATAAGTCCAGATGAAAAAATATACTAAAATTATGATTGCAGGAATAATCGGTGTAAGCCTCATTAGCGGTTGCGGGATTTTAGCCGACGGTCATGGCGGCATTAACCAGAAGAAACACAAAGACGGAGTAGAACATGACTCATCCGGCGAAATGTTACACAAAGGAGAACTTCAGAAGCATCACGGAAAATAAATTGTGAGAGGAAGGTATTTCCGGATTCGCTAAGCTTACGGAGTTTGTAATGGTTTCTCTGGATTCCGGATCAAGTCCGGGATGACAAAGAAGTGAGGAATGACATGCTAACTAAGATTTCTCCCTTCAGTCGAAATGACACAGAGACGAGGAAGACCGAATTAAAAAGAAAAACACGGCTACGTTGTGTATAAAATAGCAGTTATTTTTCAGGGTCTGTAAAATCAGGATCCCGGAAAATAAGAGTTTTTCAGCCCAAATCTTTCCGGAACCCTGAAATCAAGAATAAGTTATGCTAATTCAAAATAACTTATTTTCGCAACCAGAGCATATCCACAGGATGGGCAGATTTGCCTGCATCTTCTGCTACAAGAAGCGATCCGTTTGAAAGTCCAAGGATATTGTCAGGATGTGCAATCCCTCCATCGTCACACCTTTTCTTGCCGTCTGTGGTTTTTCCAACCACTGCAGGTTCCAAACGGGTAAGATTGTAATCACTGCTCATCGTTCCACGGTATACAGCACCACAGGCCTCCTTATCCAAAGCAATGTCTCCCTGTACAGTGAGGTCTTTCTTACCACTTGCCCAGTCAACATGTCCCCAATTTTTATCCATGGATTCCGTAATTTCGGAAATGGCAATGTAAACTGTTCCGTTAGTATTAGTCACACCTTCTAGCTTGTTCCACTCATACGTTGCACCAAGAGCTGCGGCTGCTTTCCTGCTTTCCAGAAAAGCTGGACGGTTATCAGGATATGTACCAATGCTGCCGTCTGAGTTAAGATCTTTCCCGAGTTTTGATTCAGCCCAGTTATTCACATCAGCATCAGAGATGAAATTGCTTTGGCCTTCAACATAATCTTTTGGACCTATGCCGTCATATTCTGAAATCCATTTTGTTATCTGCTCATTATTGCCGTGTGTAAGTTCTATCCAGTTAATATCAAAACCCGTGGTATTCGGATCAGACCCTGAATCCTGTTTAGCCTTTGCCGCATAAAGTGTTCCGGAACTCAGATCTGCTTTTTGATCGGCAATAAATTTAAAAAACACACCTCCGGAGTTCGTATTCCATTTAGGATTAGTATACTTGACGGTATCATCATCACTCATGTATACAGTTCTACCGTCGGGCATAAATGTGGCATTTTCATGACTCAAGCGTCCCATAACATAATGCCTTACCAGTTCCGGTTTTTCAGAAGCAGGATAGTTCATCTCAATTATTTGACCATAGCGGTATGGATTTGAGACATGCCCAAGATAGCGGTTCATCATTTTCGGCATGTGAAAAACCATGTCATTACCCTTCATAAAAGTCGGCTTTTCATCTGCGTCATGCAGGTCAGGATGGTTCCAGAGCATTGTGTTATAAAAATAATACTCCTCGGCAAATACTGGGGTGCCCCAAGGTGAAATTTCTCCGTAACAAAGAATCCAACCACCTCCGATGCTCCTTAGATCAAGCATACTTGACTTGTCCAGGTTAGTAGACCAGCTGCCTTTATCACGCTGCAATCTCAGTCGGCTGATTCCGGATACTCCCTTGCGGGTTGCTCCTTCAAAAGCAGTGTAAAGAATAGCCTCTTTGGAACTTAAAGGAATAAAAGCATTGTAGTCAACATCGTTGGAGATGTACATCAACTCTCCCTTTGAATCATAAACTGCTCCCAGTTTAGTTCCGTCACCTAACTTTTGACCGGATTTTCCTAGGATGACATATTCACCTGCTGCCACGTGCACCTTAGATCGGGAATCCTCAGCAGGAATTGGTACGTTTTTTCCGGAATATGTTCTAATGTCCATACCGTCAATGTATCCTATCAGCGCAGCGGGTCCATCACCAACTACTTCGCCTTTTCCACCGGGGTGCTGTGCATTGAAAAATAGTTCGCCGACATTATTGACTGCTAATCCAGCCACTTCCGAACCGGCGGGTACGGGGGCAATGCGAATCATTTCACCCCTGTGAGCAAATGTTTCGCTTGTATATCCTGTAAGGCTGATGACAGCCCCGCTCAGGGCAACTAAAAATATCTTGTCTTTTTTTTTATTAACTCCTTCTACTAATTGATGTAAAATTATTAACACAGATGCAGTGTAAAATTGACCGTTTTCCAACAAACAAGATCAAAGCATCATTAAGGATAAAACCCAGTTTGGACTAAAATAAACCAAATACAAACTCAGGGACTTGCTCTTGAGTTCGATGAAACATGCTCACAATTATTCTTTATCCAGTCAAGTTTTTTTTAACATTATACAATTCATGATGATGAATAAGTTTTTCAATCAATTCATGCAAGTTTCACAATTTTCTGCTTTATAATTTTGTAATTTGACTGGTTTCTCTGGATCCCGGATCAAGTCCGGGATGACAAAGAAGTGAGGAAGGACAAAGAAGTGAGGAAGGACATGCTAACTAAGGTTTCTCTCTTCGGTCGAAATGACACAGAGGTGTAAGAGGAAAGGTGAATTGTAAGAGGAAGGTAATTTCGGATTCGCTAAGCTTGCGGAATTTGTAGAGGTTTCTCTGAATTCCCACTTTCGCGGGAATGACAAAGTGAGTTTCGGAAACGGCTCCGCAATGTGCTGCTCCAGCGTTGGCTGGCTTTTTGATGATGAAGAAGCAGTGCTCAAAGAAGCTGAGACAAGTGCGTAATTTACTCAAAATAATCCGGAAGGACTTAAGGGCGCACAGGCAGTTGCGTATAGGGAAAATCGAACCGGAATCAGCCTTTTAAAATTGAATATGATTTAAACCACATAGCTAACTCAGATTCATTATTAAGACCGGAAGCCAATCTTTCAATAGTAATTACGGCTTCTGTTTCAGGTGCATGAAAGCTAACTCCATTAATTTCTAAAAATAGTACGCCGATTGTAAAGGAAGTCCTTTTGTTTCCGTCCACAAATGGGTGATTTTTAGCTATACCGAAACTGTAAGAAGCGGCAAGCTCGAACATGGTCGAGTCTGGATCATAAACTAAACGATGTTTTGGTTTCGCTAAGGCCGATTTGAGTAATGTCACATCCCTGATGCCTGTGGCTCCTCCATGTTCCGCGAGAAGCATTTCGTGTATCGATATTGTTGCTTGCTCAAGAATCAATTTTGGCTCGTTCATTATTTTGCCAATTCTTTGAGTGTATCACGATATTTTTTCATGATGCCTTCAGCGACTTTTATTTGCTCTTCAAAATCCTGTTGATAAGGAGTAAGAGTGTATCCTTCAGACTTTTCAACCAGGTAAAGCATATCTCCCTTTTCAGCTTTCAGCTTTTTGAGAGCCTCTTTAGGAAGAAGAATTCCCATTGAGTTGCCGACTTGAGTAACTTTAACTTTTAACATATTTACGCTCCACAGATGAATGTTATTACATTTGTTATTACCAAGCTAATCCAATCTAACAAAAAGATCAAGCTGACTATACTCCGCCCTACGCGTTCCTCTATCTGCTCCGTAACGCAGTAAAGTGGCCCCAAGACCCGGAATGTTTTTCTGATTAGTTAATTTACAATTTGACAGATATTCTGCAGGGATTTCCAGCTTTGTGGTGAAAGGATGGGTTCGCTAACAAATTTGGGATTTTCTGCAATGAGGCTTTCTAATTTCTTTAATCTTGATGACGTGTCCGGATGAGACGAAAAACTTTCCGGCAAAGACGGTGACTGTTTCTGCAAAACGCGGAACATTGTCAGCATTTCAGCACTATCTACTTTCGCCTGCAACAACAACTGCAGTGCAAGAGCATCTGCTTCCGTCTCAAGTTCACGCGTATATCTCAGCAGTGAAAGCATCTTCACACCTTGAAAAATGCTCTCCGTCAAGGCATTTTCTTCTCCTACCAGCAGCTTAAAAATTCCGGACAATGCGGTTTGGTTCAATAAATTTTCAGTACCGTGATGCTGTAGAACATGCTGCATCTCATGCGCAAGTACTCCGGACAGGGCTTCCGCAGAAGGGCTTTTTTCAAGCAGTCCCCGGAAAATTAAAATTTTTCCGCCAGGAAACGCAAGCGCGTTAACGAGGTCTGAATCAATTATTTCCAACTTAAATTCGTAATCGGAATCTGCAGGAGCCAGACGCATAAGCAATTTTTCCAAAGCCTGCCTTCCGGGTACTGTTTCACAGATTAACCGGTTTGGAAATATTTCATCAATAACATATTGTCCGAGCTGCTGTTCTATGGAAAGTGGTACAAAACGCGCAAACAATCCTGAAACTGACGGAATACCCCAGTAAACCAATGCCGGAAAAATGATTACTGTAAGCAGGGCGAGGAATGGCGTAAAATAGCGTTTCTGGTTCCTTATGTTTTTGCCAAAATTACTAGCGAATTCCGGATCATCCACAACCAGTATTTCCGGAGGGAATTCGCCATACTCGAGCCGTACCGGACCCTGCTGTAAATCCTGCTGCAGCCAGAAGTCTGCCTTGTGCCAGAAACGCCCCGTGCCGTCTTCGAACTTGATCCGCACACCCCGTGTGTCACTGCTGACAGTCACATTCCGGTGTGTCGGAGTGCGGCCGTCAAAATATTGTGCCTGCCATGTTTTTGTCATTACTACATTTCCACGTCAAAGAAATCGGCCATACCCTCACCGGTCGCACCTGTCATTTCAACTTCAGATTGTTTGATTTGTGCGAGGTCTATTTTACCTTCCAGACTCAAGGTTCCGAGGTAAAACTTTTTGTAACGCACCACCGCCCAGGCACGTCCGATTCCTAAGGTGAGAATTACAAACAGAAACAATATCAGTGATTCCTTGAGCCATTTCCCACCGCAAAGGGTTGAATTAATCCGCGCTTCACCGTAAGCGGTGTGGTCCCAAAAATAACGCTGTAGATTTGCTTTTAACCAGAACAGATAAATGCCTAAAGTAAGTATCGTAAGAAGAATTCCTTTAAGCCAGATGCTAAATACCTCTTTTCCATTTCCGTCATAACTGAATTGTATATTTCCGAAAGTTGTCCTGGTGGTCCAGTAGTCCTGAAAACGGCTAAGATAAAAAGGATAATAAAATCCGAGGCTGAACAGTGACAGTAACCACCCCCTGGAAACGAGAATCACAGTCTCCTTGAAAGTTCCTAGAAAACGAAACCGGATTCCTCTCCATGAAGTACGGCTCATGCGGTAACGTCTCGCACCAACCGAAGCAACCATAATCAGCAGGAAAAAAATAAGAAAATAGAGAAGTCCCGTCAATGCCAGTAACCACTCATTTAAAATAACAGAAAGAATTCCTTCATAGGCTAAATCCAAAAACACTAAAACAATCACAGCTTTGCCAAGTCCGATGAGCATTTCTACACCTGTGCCGTGAAATTGAAAATCGCTGTCGACAATTCTGCTTGCTCCGTAATAGTAACGCAGTTGTCTGGCTTTGGCCCAGGGATAGTAAATTCCTAGAGTCAACACACTCAGCAGGAAATTTTTAAGCAAAATTCCAAAAAGTTCCGCACCATGTCCGTTAAACTCTAACTGCCATTTTCCTTCAACTGTGGTTTTCACCACAGTACTTGCCGCATCCTGAACAGAATCCTTTTCCGGATTTTGCGGATTTAATGCTTCCTCTCTGTTCAGCACCTCATCAAATTCACTCTGCTCTTTGTCATCTTCAGGAATATCTGCCATCTCTCTCTCTGATTAAGGCATATAAGAAGGTAGAAGAAGTACAATCTCAGGCACAAAATTTAGCAAAGTCCTTTGATTGTATTTCAGTCTGCAAACTCCATTATCTCTGAAATTGCGTCAATTCCCGCCTGAGCGCACTGTTCGTCAATTTCGGGTTTTGCACCTGCAACCGCGACTCCGCCGTAGAAGTTTCCGACAAACTGAATTGGGACTCCTCCTACAATCAGCAGAATGTCGGGAGCAAAATTTAAATCGCTTCTGAAAGACATTTCAGAGGTTCTCGCACGTAATGTCGCCGATGAAAATGCTTTGCGCTGACTGACTTTGATGGTGTGCGGGCCTGAGAGAGGATTTCGCAGAAAAGCCACAAGGTTTCCATTACGGTCAACAACTGCTGCCGAAACCATATAACCTTTTTGGGCGCAGTTCTCAACTGCTGCTGAAACAATTTTGTGTGCAATGTGTGAAGCTAATACACGTAGTTGAACGGTTGGAACTTTTTCAGAAGATAATACTTCAGAGGACCCTAGAATCAGAAATCCGAAAAGAACTAATTTATTTATGCATTTCAAAACAAGACCTCCTATTTAGAATGATATATGTTTAAACTGAGCAATCATTTTGAAAAACTCAGTTAAATCCTCGAGGAGAGTATAACTCAATCTTACTCACCAATCAAACCCCTTGTCATTTCTCACAGAAAGCAACGCAGCAAGACAGCAGATCTTAAACTCCTCAACGGATTCAATTTGGGCGGTGAAAAACATCATAATCGTTGCAGGCAACTAGTTCCCGTGCCTGTTCACATACGCCGGATGAGGCGGGATTTAGATCAGTCACTACACCTTTTCCAGACTTGCCGCTTCGCTGGTCTGCTGACTGTAACCCGCAAATTAATTCAATAACGAGAATGTAAGAAGCATTGTTAATAAAGTTACTTGTAAGGCGTGCTGCGATTAGTCCCATTGACACATAATCGAGAACATCTATAACAAAAACATCCACTTTAATAATAAGATTTCTCATTAAGATTGATCCAAGAGGCCTTTAAGGAAAAACAGATCGGTATGAGCATCCCCCTCGGTCAAAACTATTAGTAATGTTACATATAATCCACAAAAAATAACTCCTGTTTAATTGTCCCAGCTTGCATTTATCGCTGTTCGGTATTAGTTTAACGCCATAGAATTAAAAAAGCTAAATAGATTAAAATGCTCTATAAACGAGCCGAAAATTGGTTATTCCTTAGAAGACTTAACTACGTGCATAGGGCAATAATACTACATTGGATTCCAGTTTTTTTTAAACATCACAATTTTCAAAAGTGATATCCCACAGTTAACAACTCACAAAATAGATGTAAATATTGAAAGTGAAGATAACGGTAATTTTCAATAATTGTTAGCGTAAGCTCACTTATTAAAACCATGGAGATTTAATTTTGACACCCTCATCAGACCTAAAACCTACTTTTGACGTTACTTGTGCAGTTCCCCGTACCGGACGCACTTTACATAATTTTCTCAGCAAACTAAAAAGACTGGGCGCGGACAGCGAAGAAATTGAGCAAATCTTAAATGTTTTGTCTGCCAGCAAACGCAGGAGTACTCCGGACATGCAGGAAGCATTGAATTTATTGCAGGAAATTTCCAAAGAAGCTCCTACCTGTTTTTCTATTTCCGTAGACCGGAAAAGGAAATTAAGAACGTACCGTTTGGGATTTATCGGTTATGAATGGGAAATTGGAAAAACTAAAATCCGAGTAGACGGCGAAGAACCGCAT
>JACNKY010000239.1 GCA_014381795.1 Pseudomonadota bacterium
TCGTTAAACCATTTTACTTTGCCTGTTGCCATTGTGACCTTATATATTAATTAACAAATCTCTTCTACATGAAGAGGTAATCCTTGTATTCTGACAGGAAAAAAGATAAAAGCAAGAAAAAAAACACTTTTTTTAAAGAAATATTCTACCTGCTCTTAAGCTGGCACATTTTCTGAAACAATATCATCTTCCAACGTTTCAACGAGACCCGCATAAATTCCGTTTTGTCCCATCAAGTCAACGTGTGATCCGCGTTCCACAATTTTCCCTGCATCCATCACAAAGATCAAATCTGAATTACGGATAGTACTCAGTCTATGTGCGATGGCAATCACAGTTTTTTCATGAAAGATACGCTCAATTGCTTTCTGTATCAGATTTTCTGTCACAGAATCGACTGAACTGGTAGCTTCATCCAAGACAATCAAATCACTTTCTCCGGCCAGAGCCCGGGCAAAAACGATTAAACGACCCTCGCCCTCAGAAAGATTTTTTCCACCTTCAAGCAATTTTGACTCATACTGCTGCGGCATATCTTCAATAAATTCATTTGCATAAACATATTCCGCAGCTTGTTTAATTTTCTCTGCAGAAATTTCCGCTCGATTCAACGCTATATTGAAAGCGATACTTTCCTCGAATAGGTAGGATTCCTGCTGCATCAAGGCAATCATCTTCAGTAAATGACCCCTTGAAATTGAACTCAGTTCCACACCGTTAATTTTTATTGATCCTTGATAACGAGTGTAGGTTCTGGTCAAAATTCGGACTATGGTTGATTTTCCAGAACCAGTCGCTCCGACGATTGCAACTCTGTCACCTTTGCAAACTGTAAAAGAAATGCCCTGCAAAACCCACGGATCATCTTCGGTGTAACGGAAATGAACATTTTCAAAAATCAATTCTTCAAAATCCTGAAAACGTTTCTCCCGTTCTTCAGTTGTGTATTTTGCTGAATTCAGTTCTGCATCTTGCTCTTCCGGAATTTCACGAAACATTTTATCTATATTTTCGAGTGATGAAAGTGAACGCTGGAAAACTGATATTTGTTGAGTAAATTCGCGTATCGGCACAAAAATCCGATTCAGTGTGTTGATGAAACCAACCAAGAGTCCGATTGAAACTATCCCTGCCAAAATTTGCTGTGAACCATACCAAATCATTAATCCCAGTGCGATTGAAGTTATACCTTCAATTACAGAATATAAAGCCGCGTCATAAAAGTTAGAATGAGTCTGAGCTTTAAAAAAATGTTTTGTTTTTTCTTCAAAATTCTTTTGTACTTTTGCCTCAGACGCATACAACTGAATTGTTTTTACTCCATTCAGACATTCCTGTAAATAGCCTGTAGATTCTGCAAGTGCCTCGCGGGTAAGATTGTAATAATGCCTTAAACGTGTCCTTAAAAAGTTACTGACAAAATATATCGGTGGCAGGATCAGCAACACAACAAGTGTGAGCTTCCAACTCAGTGTTATCAGTAAAACAAGCAGAGCAATTGTTTTCAGGAAATCTGTAAAAATAGAAAGCACGCCTATGGCCAGCGAATCGTTGAGTGCTTCCATGTCAGAAGTGAGGCGTGTCAAGACTACACCAATCGGCCGCTGATCAAAGAATGAACGTGGCATTGAGAGGATGTGCGCATAGAGATCGCTCCGCATTGCGCTAATGGCTAACTGTCCGATCTTTTGGAGGGTAAAAGTATAAATCGAATCTGAAAAATAACCAACTGCAACTGTTAACGCCATGATAGTCGCCATCTGAAACAATCCGTCCAGATCTCCAGGGATAACATGATCATCAATAATTCTGATGATCAACCAGGGCAGTAGTAAGGTTGCTCCAACTGAAAAAGGAACTGTGGCTAATCCTAGAGCCAAACTTTTCCAGTGTGGACGTACGTAAACGAGAAAGCGCTGAAATAATTCCCAGTCGTTGACTTCTTTGTTCAAAGTTAAAACAGATTCAAGGTTTGAGTTTAAACAGATTCAAGGTTCGAGCAATGACAGTATCGACCCGTATTACATGAGTTGTCTGACAGAAGCTAACTGAACACATGTTACAAAGACCTGCATTGCCTGATCTAAATCCTCCACACTTGGAAAAGTTGGAGCCAGCCTGATGTTCTCGTCTTCAGGATCCTGACCGTAGGGGAATGTAGCACCTGCCGGAGTTAGCTTCACACCGGCTTCTGTAGAGAGGCGAATTATTTCCTTTGCCAGTCCTGGATTAGAGTCAAACGAAACAAAATAGCCACCTTCTGGTTTACACCAGCTTCCCATAGCTTTCCCGGCGAGTCCGCTTTCAAGATGTTTTTGTACCATCTCAAATTTGGGTCTTAATATTTCTGCGTGTTTTTGCATGTGTAAGCGCACATCGTCAATATTTTTAAGAAAGAGAAGATGTCGCTGTTGATTGAGTTTATTTGGACCAATGCTCATCACAGCAAGTCGTTTACGAAAATGCTCCAAATTTTTTCCGGATGCACCTAAAAATGAAATTCCACCACCTGCAATTGTTATCTTTGAAGTGGATGCGGTTAAAATCAAATTATCTTCGGTTCCATATCTCCGGCAGTAATCCATCACATTTGCTAATTCCTGAGGATTTTCCTGCAGGTCATGCACTCCGTATGCATTGTCCCACATCACCCGAAAATTCGGACCCGCGATTTTTCCAAGTGCGGCAATCCGCTCTACTACTTTGTCTGCATAAACACAGCCGGTAGGATTGGAGTATTTTGGCACACACCACATACCTTTTATTTGAGGATCATTGCTCAGCAATTCCTCAACTTTGTCCATGTCCGGCCCATCAGCGAGCATGTTCACATTTATCAAGCGGATACCTAGTTCCTCGCAGATGGTAAAATGGCGATCGTAACCTGGAACAATTGCTAGAAATTTTACTTCACTTTCTTTTGCCCACGCAGTTTCTGCTCCCTGCGAACCGTGGTAATATGCGTGCAGCATATAAAGATACATTAGTGACAAACTGCTGTGATCGCCACAAATCACTTCTGATTCCGGCAGCCCAAGCATTTCACCGCCAAGTTTTCGGGCTGACGGAATTCCATCAAGTCCACCGTAATTTCTGAGGTCAGTTCCGTTCTCCAAAATCATTTTATTTTTAGGCAGACCCTCCAAAGCGTCTGACAGATCAAGCTGAGCATTTCCGGGTTTACCTCTCGTAAGATCCAGCTTCAAATCTGCATCCTTAAATTGTTGATATTTGGCAGCTATTTTTTCTTCCCAGGACTGCAGTTCTGCCTGGCTGGCGTTTTCAAGATTCATCATGTTTTTTTCATCAGGTTAAATTTCAGCCTTTTATTATCTGACTCAGCTCTCCAAGTGTCAAACCTGAATCTGCTGTAGTTTCAAGTCATATACTTTTAGTGATATTTTACTCAGCTTTACTTGACCATTCTCTGATTTGTCTGCACAAAGGGCCGCCTTCGCCCAGAAAATCATGAATAATATCGAAATGATTTTTACGCTGAATTGAAATATATTTAGCGGGAACTCCTTGCTTTTGCAGAAAAGCGCAGTAGTCCTGCGATTGACGATGAAACTCCCTTGATTCATCTGCACCAACCGCAAGTAAAACAGGCGGTGCAGATGTAGGTTTTAGCAGGAGAGGACTGTTAAGTAGGACAAGTTCAGGGCTGAGCTGCAGTTTTGGCTGAAGCCAGGAAAACTGGAACGGTCCCAGGTCGAACAGTCCGCTGATGGGAAGCATGCCTTTGATAATATCCGCATCAAGTCCATATTCTTTTTCCCATTTTGTACTAAGTAACATCCCAGTCAAATGCCCTCCGGCAGAATGTCCGGAAACAGTAATCCGCTCCGGATTCCCACCAAAGCTCTCTGCATTGCAGTAAGTCCAGGCTACAGCGGCACGTGTCTGTCGAACAATTTCAGCAAGTGTGACTTTCGGACAAAGTGCGTAGTTGACGAGTACGGCTGTAATTCCATTTCGTACCAGTCCTTCTGCGACAAAAGAAAATTCACTGCTGGACAGAGAGTGCCAGTAACCGCCGTGGAAAAAAATATGTATTGGACTGGAGGGATTTTCAGCAGAAAAAATATCAAGAGTTTCCTCTGCAGTAGGACCATATGCAACTCCGGGTAGGTTTGCATATTCTCCGGACACCCTTGCACTTTCAGATAAATAGCTTTGAATAAGTTCGTCGGTATTCTCCACACTGAAACGCGGATTGTATTCCTGATCGATTTCCTGTTGAGTGCTAAAAGTGTGGTAAAGCATTTTTGTGTCTATCTGCAGATGTTATGATCTGTCTTATTTTTCTAATTAAAAGCTGATACTTGTGCTGATTTAATAAAAAATGTTAAAACTATCTGATTAGGACTGAGTCACTTAAAGTTTTTCCACTTCACGTTTTATATATAAAGGATTCACCGGTGCATCCGGATCAAAGGCGGAAAAGAGCATTTTTTTTGCTCCAAGACGATCTAAAAGCAGGGCATCGGCAACAGGATAATCCAAAGGCAGATGTACCAATTTTTCAAAGAGCGTTTCCGGTTTCCGTCTTTCAGGACTTACCCGATAAAGGACGACCGGCACGTTTTCATTGCTTTCAATAAATTTTTCAAGACTGGTCAATTGAATTTGCGTCTGTGCAACAGGTTGATCTTCTACAATGCGGAATTTTGCGTGAAAAACCTCTCTTCTGGTGCAGTTCAACAGAACATGGAAATCATTCTTCAACTGCGAGATTTGTCCTGCGAGCAATTCAAGTGAAGTAACTGGAACAATTGGTTTGTTGTTAACCTGAGCTAAAGTTTTAATAACAGCCATACCGATCCGGACACCTGTATAAGAACCAGGACCGCAGTTGATTACATAAGTATCGACTTCTGCTAATGTTAGCTCTGTGTTTTTCAACAGTTCATCAAGAACTTCAAAAATAATTTTTGAATTCCTGCGTTTGCACAAGGTGTAATAATTTGCCAGAGGCACCCCGTTACGAGTTAGGCACAGCCCCAAATGCTCAAAAGAAGTGTCCACAGAAAGCCGAATCATGTTCCTGACCTGCTCAAAGAGTTTACAGTTTTATGTAGAGATGAATTCTCTTGTTCCAAAGTCTTAAAAAGTATGTCAAAATCACCAGATTCACTTTCCAAACTGAGCAGCCTTTGATGTTCAGAAACGGTTTCGAAACCAAGGTTGAGTACAGGTTCGTCACTCAGATAATTTAAAAGAAATTGCGGCCACTCCACCAAAGTGACTCCTTCATCGGTTATCAGATCTTCACGGTCAAAATCATCGAGTTCTTCCGGAGCATTCAGGCGGTAAAGGTCAACATGAAAAACAGGCCAATCGCCTGGATAAATGTTGACCAAAGTATAAGTTGGAGAAGTGACTATTTCAGGGAGCACTCCCAGACCGGCACAAAGACTTTTTGCAAAGGTGGTTTTTCCAGCACCCATACTGCCCCAAAATAAAAGTATTGCTCCAGGAAATAAATTAGTTGCCAATTTTCGGGCGACTGCATCTGTATTTTCCAACGAAGATAAGTCAAGTATTAGTTTACGCATCAAACTGTCATGAAATCGAGGGTGCTTTTAAAATGTGATAATGTAGGCTACTCCACCAGTTCAGCTTCCGGAAATTCTGTTGAAGAAAAATGGGATATCCTGAAACTGAGTTTGGAATTACGCGCTGGAGATAGAGCCTCTTTCCATTTTCAAAATGAGGTGCAGAAACAAGTATTGTGGCGTTTATTTCTGCAAAAGTTCAAGCCCAAAACTGGTTCTTTCATCATCTCAGCAAAGACTCACATTCATTCTGATGACTGTTTGTGGAGTGGTACAGACAAGAAAGCGTCACTGTTGGAAAACATGAATTCCAAACTTTTTGTAAAACGACCCTGGTTCGGAGGACAGCGCAAGAATCTTGAAACACTGATGGATCGTTTAGCTTTGAACGGTAGAATTCCGTACCTCCCTGTTGGAGAAATATCAGATGAGCAGGCTGCAAGATTTTGCGTCTTGATGCTGGTTTCTGCAAAGACAAACGTGGTTTTGATTGACCGCCTCTTTTCACAGCTAGACCAAGTCAGTTTGCCTTTTGTGCAGGAATGGTTGGGAAGCTATGCAGGAATTATAATCCTCTTCGGAGAACATCCTGAATATTTCAATGCAGTCAAAACTCTTCAGACTGAACAACAGCTAAAAAGTAAAACTGAGTTTAATTCCGTTATCAGTTTTTCTGTAGATGGACAGGCAAAATATTTGTAGCAGAACGTTTAAAAGCTAATAATTTGTAAAACTTAAAGCAGGCAGACCATGCCGAATTTTCGCGTTTTATTTAACAATAGTTTATCAATTCATTCCAAGTCTTAAGAAATGCAGTTCAGTAAAGGTTTTATCCGTCAGGTTGTGGAAGCCACAAACCTTGTAGACTTGATTTCTGAGCATGGAATCACGCTCAAACGTGCCGGAACAAACTACAAAGGCCTTTGTCCTTTTCATGCAGAAAAAACGCCCTCATTTAATGTAAATCCTTTGCGTGGTTTTTTTCATTGTTTTGGCTGTAGCACCAGCGGTGATGCAATAAAATTTCTTACTCAATACGACCGTCTTTCTTTCAGTGAAGCTGTTGAAGAACTCGCGAAGCGTGCCAGTATCCCTCTCGAAATTATTTCCGGAAGTTCCAGACATACTAATCCTGATGAAGACAGCGGCCTGCTTTGCCTCAGAGAAGCAGTAACTTTTTACCGTGAAAATCTAGCTACACAGGAAGGTGTATCCGCAATCGAATATCTAAGGCAGCGAACGGTTCCGGAAAACATGCAGGAGCATTTTCAACTCGGAGTTTCACCTGACGAATGGCAGGGTGCGTTGAATCGTCTCCAGCAAAATCAAATAACTGTTCCGGATCTGTTACGTACCGGATTAATCAAGGTCAGTGAAAAATCCGGAAGACATTATGATTCTTTCCGTGGACGCTTGATGTTCCCTATCAGAGATACCCGAGGACGCTGCATAGGCTTTGGCGCACGTTCCATGAAGTCCGAAGATAAACCCAAATACCTCAACAGTCCGGAAACTTCGTACTACCAGAAAAGCCAGGTGCTTTACGGACTTTACGAAGGTCTCAGTTCGATCCGTAAACTGCGCCGCTTAATTTTTGTTGAGGGATATCTGGATGTAATCCGTCTACATGAAAATGGTTTTGAAGATGCAGTTGCTCCCTGCGGAACTGCATTGACTCCAGAGCATTTGAAAATTGTCCGACGTTACGCGGATACGGTGATTCTACTTTTTGACGGAGACACTGCCGGAAAAAACGCAGCCTTAAAGCATGCGAACCTTCTGCTACCGCATGCTTTGGAATCCTTTATCGTTACTCTTCCTGAAGGGGATGATCCAGATACTTTTTTGTTGAAACATGGAAAAGCAGGTTTTGAAGAATTACTGGAACAAAAAGTTCCTGCATTGGATTATCTGGTGCAGCAGACAATCAAAAAATATCCGGACAGTATTCAGGGCAGAATGCAGGGTCTCGAAGAACTGCTACCCGCTTTAGATGGAATAAATGATCCAAAACGCCGACAACTATCTTTGCTGGCAATTGGTGAAAGAATGAAAATTCCTGCTGAAATTCTGTCCAGGGAATTAAAAAGAAAAACAAACAAAAACTTGTCTAATGAAGACAACATTGCTACTCTTAAGCGTTTACCAACTGATGCTAAAATTTCACAGGATGAACAATGGCTGTTACAGTCTTTGTTGCGTAAAGGAGAATTGTGGCCACTTGTCAGGGAGCATCTACATCCGCGAGAGTTCCAGACTCCGCATTTTCACCAACTTTATGCAAAACTGTTGCAGTTACCTGATGCAGTTTTTCAAACTTTCGATCCACTTAAACTAGAACACTCTGATCCTGAATTATTTCAGTCTGTCATGTTATTGCTGACAGAAGAAATTCCGAGTCACGACTTTGGTTTATCACTGAGACGCATAAAAGAACGTAACCTGGACAACAACTTCCAGCAATGGTTGCTGAACAGTACTAGCAATGAGGATCGAGCACAAGCGGGTTTAAAAAGAAGAAAAGAAGAAGAGAAATTAAAGAACATAAAACAAATTTTTGACAACATTTTGACTCTTTAACTTCAGCAAAAGCTATATGAGCAAAGCAAATAAAAGTGAAACCGTCCTTTCTCCATTAGAAGAAAAACTTGTCAAAGAGTTAGTCACAGAAGGACGCGAAAAAGGATTCGTTACAATAGACGAAATCAATGAAAATCTTGGAGATGAAACTCCATCACCAGAACAATTGGAAAAAATATTTGATATTTTTTCTGAAATGGATATTGAAGTTGTTGATTCCGAGAAAAAGACAGAACTCGGTGAGGATAATACAGATTCTCGTCCGGAAACTAATTTAGATGAAAGCGGACTGGATCTTGATCCTGGAGTTGACAATTCCACAGATGATCCTGTACGGATGTATTTACGTGAGATGGGCAGTATCCAGTTGCTGACTCGTGACGGTGAAGTTGAAGTTGCTAAAAAAATTGAAAGCGGCAACCTCGAGTTAATTGAAATATTCTCTGATTCAAATCTGATTTTACTGTACCTGCAAAATCTTGCCAGAAATCTTAAAAATCAAAAAATAAAAGCCCGGCATGTTGTTTCCGGATTGGATGAAGATGATAATGTTATTGAAGACGAAGATAAAGCAACCAATCAGGTAATTGCTCAACTTGATGAAGTGTGGAAACACTATGCAACAGTGAGGAAGATCCGTGATCTTGAGACAGGCAGAAAGTTAAAACCCGCAGAGGTGAAGCGTCTGGAAAAAAACGAAACTATCTATAAAGATGCTATCCGTAACATAAATTTTAACTCCCGCCAAATTGAGTTGATGTGTGATGAGTTGTTCAATCATAAGGATAAAATCGACCTGACTTTCCGTAAAATGGATGCCAACACAAAAAGTTTGAACATGTCTGCAGAAGAAATCGATGAAATGTTCAAAAATCTGCGGGCCGCCTCGAATAAAAAAGAGAAAGAAAAAATAAATAAAGAAATTGCGGCTAAGACCGGTCTCCGCTCGAGCATCGCGAACCGCTATTACGAAAAGATAGAACTGAACCGTAAAAGCATTTCGACCATGATCGATTGGACTACACTCTCTCTGGAAGAATTCAAAAGCGAAGTTAAAAATCTTAAACATGTTGAACGCAGAGTTAAGTCTGCAAAGAGTCAGCTTGTAGAGGCGAATTTACGTTTAGTGATCAGTATTGCGAAAAAATACACAAACCGCGGATTACAATTTCTGGATCTGATTCAGGAAGGCAATATTGGCTTGATGAAAGCAGTAGACAAGTTTGAATATCGTCGTGGTTACAAATTTTCAACTTATGCAACATGGTGGATCCGTCAGTCGATTACACGTGCAATTGCGGATCAGGCGCGGACTATACGTATACCTGTGCATATGATTGAAACGATCAATAAACTTTCCAGAATTTCCAGAGCAAAGGTTCAGGAACTAGGACGTGAACCGACCGCCGATGAGTTGTCCGAAGATCTGGGAATGCCGCTTTACAAAGTACGCAAGGTGTTGAAAATCGCCAAGGAACCAATATCTCTTGACACACCGATTGGTGACGATGAAGATTCGCAGCTTAAGGATTTTATTGCGGACGAACACGCAACCGATCCAGGAGAAGCAACCGTTTCTTCAAACATGGGTGAAAAAACAAGGGACGCCTTGAAAACTCTCACAAAACGTGAAGAAAATGTATTACGTCTCCGCTTTGGTATTGACTCTGTAAAGGATCATACTCTGGAGGAAGTTGGTCAGGATTTTGAGGTAACACGGG
>JACNKY010000204.1 GCA_014381795.1 Pseudomonadota bacterium
TGAAGTAATCCGGATAATGTGCGGATCTCCCAAAGCACCGGAAGCAACCTGCTGTTGTACTGCAGAAAAATTTGGATCAAAACGGCGATTGAAACCCACCTGAAGTTTGATACCGGATTTGTCAACTTCTGCTAGAGCATTCCGGATAATTATCGGATCAAGCGCAATTGGTTTTTCACAAAAAATATGCTTTCCGGCCTGTGCGCATTCGACCAGTTGTGGTGCATGTTCAGCAGATGGCGAACCAATCAGGATTGCATCAATTTCCGGATCGTTGAGCATTATCCGGTGATCTTTCCCTGTCACAGGAATATTTTTGGAAGCTGTCCATTCCTCGTCCAGAAACGGATCCGTGATTGCTTTTAAACGCGCACCTTCGACACGGCTGAGCAGATTGTCTGCATGCAGTTTGCCGATACGTCCGGCCCCGATTATTCCAAATGTTATAGTTTTAGCTTCGTTTTTCATTTTATTGTTTTGTTGTTCTACTAATTCATGCAAGTCTACGTTTTGTTGTTTCATCTAGGCAATCGCAAAATCGATCGACCGACCACTCCTCATTCAAGGCCCTTTCAATCAACGACTGAACAGTTTCCGGTGTGGAACCTGCCAGCGGAGAATCCAAATCCAGATTTGTCGGAAATGAATAACCATCAACCACTACTGCACAAACTGATTTCGTTTCTTCCGGACTGAATAATTTATTTTGCTTTCCGGAAAGCAGTAACGGGTAAATCAATTTCGTCATTTTGGTGCGGTCTACCGATTCCATCGGTTTTCCAAAAGCACTTGAAACTTGCAGCAAGTTGGCAATGCGGTCACTGGATTCGGTGTTGTTTCCTCCAGCATGAAACAAGGCTGGACTGAAGAAAACAGCATCCCCTTTATTCAGTGGCAACTGCACAGCATTATGCTGAAAATAATCAATGAAATCAGAGTCCCTCCACGCCAGATAACCAAGCGGATATTGCTGCGAAAATGGCAACAGCAAGGTCGGTCCAGATGAAGTGTTCATGTCGGTATGTACAACAGCACCCTGTAAAGTCAGTAACTGCGTGAAAATTTGGCTCGCAATTGGAAATTCCGCAACAAAAGAATCATCCTGAAAACCAAGGTGATAATCACGGTGAGGCAGTTGTGCTTGTCCACCGGGTTTAATAATGTTGACCTGCGAAGTTAGCTGAAAGAATGGGCCGAGCCATGCTTCCGAGATAAAACTAAGGATGGGATTGTTGTAGTAATCAACGAAAGCTTTCTTGTCCCGTTCGCAAAATTTTTGTAAGGCATTCCAAATTCTTTCGTTTTCTCCGGGTTTCGCAAAATGATCTCCCCGACTTTCCGTAATATTTTTTTCTCCTGCAATTATTTCCTTAAAAACTTCGGTTGCTCTGTCAATGACATGAAAATCAGGAAATGCCTTACTGATCACCAGCACCCCCGGACCATCCTTGAGACAATGATGTAACTCAGTTTTTAAATCTTGAGCTTGTTCTGCACCAAGCAAAGATCGTATTCGATCGCCTTCATAGATGACAACTTTCTGTTGAACTTCTGCAGAGAAAGGATAGTCTTCCGCATTCACGGACTGTGAGCACAGAGAAGCAAATTCAGAGAGTTTAATATCATCAACATCGAAGAAATGGCGTTGCATAGTTGTATTTAAAAAAGTGAGCTTAATAGTATGTAATTTGCATTTATTAAATGTGAAAATGCCCCTCTATTTCTTTCACAAAAGCATCAACAGCGACTGAATTGGCATCTTATGCGGTGGCAAGAGTTACTTGATAACTTGTTGCAGTACTATGCTCATGAACTTGACCAATTCCCCCTCACCCAAGCAATCCAGTCAAAATCATTTTGGTTTCCCATTTAAAGCGCTGATAACTTCAATTGTCACACATTTTACGGCATCAACAGTTGGTGCAAGCAATCTAATGCGGTCAAAACTATCACAATTATCTGTTAATGACTTTCGTAATGCATTGCCAAACGCCATACGCAGTTCAGTGCCGATATTAAATTTGGACACTCTACTTTCTTGAGACAGACACTTGCGAACATTCACTGGAATTCCGCTGCCTCCGTGTAAGACAAGGGGCAATGTCGTGACCTCTTCAATTGCCTTTAATGCACCAAAATTAATACCGGAGTTTTTTTCAGTTTTCAAATGAACATTGCCGACAGAAATTGCCAAAGCGGTCACGCCGCTCTCGTTACTAAAACGAGCGGCTTCCTCGGGTAACGTGTTTGCTGATGGAGCCCCCTCGGCATAACCGACAAACCCAACTTCTCCTTCTACAGAAACACCGGCGGCATGTGCCTTTTCGACAATTTGAGCTGTGATGTCGATATTTTCTGATATCGTTAACTTGGAGCCGTCAAACATAACAGAGGTAAATCCACTGTCGATTCCTTCTAGACAGTCTTGGACAGAATACCCATGATCAATATGGCATACGATGGGCACACTGGCCTGGTCAGCAAGATGGCGGAACATTTTACCCAATATTGGCACAGGTGTATGGGCACGGCAGCCGGGTCCAGCTTGAAGAATAATTGGTATGCCTGTTTCCTCAGCAGCTTCGACGTAGGCCCGTGCGTCCTCCCAACCCAAAACCACAAGTCCTGCCACTGCACGATGTTCTTCCATGGCGGGCATAAGGACTTCTTTCAGAGAGGCAGCAGTCATTTAAATTTAGCAATCATATCTTTGATACCAGGGATGGTTTCCACCTGATAGGCGTGCTCAGGCTGGAATGACTGAATCAGCGAACGCTGACTTAAGCCCCCCAAAATGGTAAAATAGTACATTTCGTATCCAGGTGCAGCCACGCAGGGGTGATATCCAGCGTTAAATGCGAATGTTGATCCATCAATAAGATGAAATGCTTCTCCGACGGCATCACCATCTGGTTGAAGAAGCTGCATTCCAAATCCGTGATCCGGTTTAAAACGAAAGTTGTAGACTTCGTTGTGGAGAGTTTCTTTAGGTAATCGGTCCACATCATGTTTGTGAGATGGGAACCCTGACCAACCGCCTGCCCCTACGGTGAAGAGCTCCGATACCAGCAATCTGCCAACTTTATCGTTATACTTGGTTCCTAGTATGTGTTTGATTTTGCGATGGGTTTTTGTATCGTCAGAGCCATACTGAATCATATCAATGTCATCGGCACGGACGGCGAAAGGGGCCATCACTTTGTCATACTTTGCACCAGCAACGAAGACTTCAGCCGATTTAGAAGTGCAAACAAATTCAGTCTTTGAACCAGAAGGCGCATAAACGCACTCGGGCTCCCCGTCCCAAACGTTTTCCTTACGCTGACCAATACCAGCATAGTTTTCGCCTTCTACACTGACATCAACAGTACCCGTAGCCGGGGCAACGCAGGTTTCGTATCCAGGCGTTTGATAAAAAAAAGCTTGCCCTATTTCTAGCTTAACAATGTTGAAATATGTCAACGGAACAATTGAATCATCTACATCTACAAGCGGTTTGTTGTCATTTTCAAAAGGTGCTATATGCATTTAAATCTCCAGTTCAAATTTAAGAAAGAGTGTTGATTTTTAGAAATTCAGTCAGCTCGGTCTGAAAGGGCATTGCGGTTGAGCAGGCAACACGAGTGACCACCAAGGCCGCACAAGCAGATCCTTGAACGATCGCGTCTTCCAAGGTCATACTGTTTGCAAGCCCAGCAATGAGACCACCCATAAAAGAATCACCGGCACCTGTTGGCTTGATTGCTTGTACCGGAAATACGCCCTTATCAAACGATTGGTCTTTGGTTAGCGTCGTAGACCCAAACTCGCCCTTTTTGTATATTACTATCTCAGGAGTTTTGGTGACGAGTTGGGTCGCATAATTTAACCCCTCCACTTGATTCCCTGCTGCGACACCAAATTCCACATCGTTACCAATGACAATATCGCACAGAGAAATTGCCGAAGAATAAACTACTTTTGCCTCTTCAGAAGATGTCCATGAATAGGGTCGGTAATCCATGTCAATAATGACAGTCGCATTGGCGGCACGAGCAAATTCAATAGCGTCAAAAATGGCTGAACGTGATGGCTCACCAGCGAGGGCTGTGCCGGATATGATCACACCACCAAACCCTTCGTAATCAATCATTTTAACATCGTTTGAATTCATTTCAAAATCGGCAGCCCCGTTCCGATAAATTACGGACTGGCAATCCTTTAAACGAGTTTCAATTACGGCAAGCGTGTTACGGGCTTCACCGCCAACGATCCTACAATGTGATGTGCCGACGCCAAATTCTTGTAGATTTTTCGCCGTAAAGCGGCCGACAGCATCGTCAGAAAAACAAGTGACGAGTTCCACCTCGCTTCCTAATTTTGCTAAGGCGACGGCAATATTGGCCGCCGATCCACCGACATGTGCCGAAAAATTGTTGGCTTTTTCAAATTCAGTTCCCGGCGGTTCGGCATATAAATCCATTCCGGCACGACCAATTGAGAGAAAGCGCTTGCGCTTCAGTTGTTCGATAAGTTTGCTTTTACTCATTACACTCACATGCACTGTTTTTCTCTGATTGCTTCCCAGTTAACGCGGTCGATGCAAACATCTTCGTTTTAATAAATCTCAGGTTTACCCCATTACCACCAGGAGTGTCCCTTCTGAGTCCAGCCCTCAAAATAGTCAACTTGCATAGAGATCAAAAGTCATTTTACATAAAAATCGATTTGAAAAAAGTAGTCAGTAAATTTCCTTAATGTCTACTTTTCGTCCTTCTTGGAAACTGAGAAAAGCTGCGTCCAGAATCCTTTGAATTTCAGCGCCATCCTCAAAAGTAGGGCTGCAGGTTTTACCTGAAGCCACTGCCTCGATGAATTCACCGGTCATTTGGCCTCGTTTGCGAAAGGTTTCCTTGTACATTTGCTGTATATCTCCCAGTTGCTGACCTTCCTGTATCAATTCAGGAATCTCAATTTCTTGGAACTGCTTCTCTTCCGCTTTGGCTCCAAGAAGTTTATAAGTCTTTTCCCAATCGGTCCAGCCACGTAGAGTTCCTCCGGAACCGTGTAGGTCGAAGTAGTGTGTTTGTCCCCAAGGAGTTGGTTCATGGGCAACGGTGGTGGCTTGCACTACACCCTTTGCACCATTTGAGAATGTTAGCACTATTATACTAAAATCGTCTGCCCTTACATATGGCTGACCGGTGGGGTCAAGGTCTGGACGCTCTATAAAAGTACACAATTCGGCTGAAACATGTGTTACCGCTCCGAAAAACCAAACTGCTAAATAAATGAAATGGGAACCAATATCGCCCAATGAACCTGAACCAGCACTTTTTTGATCGAACCTCCAACTGTATTCCGGAGACCGACCATAATTAGCGTTATAACGGAAATTTAAATGAAAAGGATTCCCCAAGTATCCTTCGTTCAATAAGCGTTTGATCGTCTGGGTCATGGGTAGAAAAGAGTACGTGAACGGAACCATTGTTATAGCCTTGTGCTCCTTTGCAGCTTCCACCATGCAGCGTGCCTCGGTATAATCCAGAGCGAGAGGTTTTTCACAGAGCACATGCAGTCCTTTTTCCAGTGCTGCCAGTGTAATGGGGCAGTGAGTGTCATTGGGTGTGGTAATGATCAGAGCATCCAGAGGTTCTTCATCCAGCATGGTCTTCCAATCGGTATACACTTTCGGAATATTCCAGAGCTTCGCCAACTTCCGGGCACGTTCCTCGTTACGCCCGCAACAGGAGGTTATAACTGCCTTTCTTGTGCCAGCCAAAGAAGGTAAATACATTGTATCTGCCCACCAACTTGTTCCAACGATTCCAACACGAACTTTTTCCATCATAGCCTCTTAAAAAATATCAGGCTCCAGTGTTTCACCCGGAGTCCCTTGTAAAAAATCAAAATCACAGCCTTCGTGTGCTTGTGTAACGAGTTGTGTAAAGAGTTTCGCATAACCCCGACTGGCTTTTCCCTCAGGAGGTTCCCAGCAATTAATTAGATCAAGATGTTTATATTGAATCATCCAATTTTGAGTTAACCCAACAGCCATTATTATCAGCAGATTCTACACAAGCTTCAATAAACTTTACTCCGTGAGCACCATCTTCTAAAGTGGGAAAATCCAAACTTAGTTGATCCGGTGTTTCCCCTGAAAGCTTGGCTAGGAGTACTTCCGCAAAATCTGAATAGATATTGCTGAACGCTTCAAAGTAACCTTCCGGATGTCCGGCTCCCACACGCAACAAACGTTTAGCTGGAGGGTGGAGTTCAGGAGAATCTAGTTCTAATATTCGCTGGGTCTGTCCCAATGGAGAAAGAAACAATTGATTTGGACGCTCCTGATGCCATTCAATTCCGGCTTTAGACCCGAAAACCCGGATTGCCAAACCATGGCGATGTCCTATGGCAACACCGCTGGCCCATAAATATCCGGCTGCACCTTTTTCAAAACGGAGCAAAACATGTGCGTTGTCTTCCAGTATTCTTCCTTTAACAAAGCATTGCCGGTCAGCTGCAACTTCTTGAACCTGCTGTTTGGTGATGAATGTCGCTAGATGCAAAGCATGAGCACCAACATCTCCCAAAACGAAAGTATCTCCAGACGTTTTTGGATCGTTTCGCCAGGCGGCCCCTTCGCTATGTTGTTCAACAGCTGTGGCACAATTTCCATGCGCAAATTCTGTCTGTACGACCCTGATCTCCCCTAGTTCTCCAGCTTCCACCATGGCCCTTGCTTGTCTGACCATTGGATAACCGCTATAGCCGTACATGGATGCACAAAGGACGTCTTTCTCTTTAGCCAGCCTCATCAATTCAAGTGCATCGTCTGTGTTTGTCGTAATCGGTTTTTCCAGAATAACGTTAACCCCAGATTCAATAAATGTTTTTGCTATTTTGTAGTGCGTACTATTGGGAGTCATTACTCCAACGACTTGAATCATGTCTTCGCGAGATGTTTCTGCTTTCGCCATCTGAAGATAGTCTGCATACGTTCGATCTGGATCCAAGCCCAATGATTTGCCATATTGTTGTCCACGCTCTTTATCAATGTCAAAGGCTCCAGCGACAAGTTGAAAATAGCTGTCTCGTCTCATTGCGGCCCTATGACTGTCTCCAATTTGGCTTGTTACTCCTCCTCCGACCATTCCATAACGTAGTGGGGGGTTGTTGTGAAATCGGTTGCTCATTTATATTCCTGTATGTTCACGAATAAAAGTTCTAGCTTTTTTAGCATATTCCAAAGGATTCGCCTTGTCTGGGTCTTGTTCTGCTTCTACCACAAACCAACCTTGATAATTATTGTCTGCGAGAGCTTGAAAAATTGAATCATAGTCGATGCAACCGTCACCCGGAACTGTAAAAACACCAGCCTTAACCGATTCCAGAAAGCTTAGTTTGTTTTTTTTAACCTCATCAAGTACAGGTTGACGAATATCTTTTAGATGCACATTTCGTATGCGTGAACCATACTTTTGAACCATTGTCAATGGATTTCCTCCCGAGTAGTAGGAGTGTCCGGTGTCCACAAGAAGGTGAACCAAATCAGGATCCGTCATTTCCATGATTCTATCAGTTTCTTCAGAACCCTGAATCATTGTCCCCATGTGATAGTGATAGGCGATCACCATATCATTTTTTCGGGCCATTTCACCAACACGGTTTAATCCTTCAGCGACCTGCAGCCATTGTTCATCGGAATATTTCGGACGATCAAATACATACCCTGATGTCATTTGAATACAATGTCCACATTCACAAATATTTACAACTTTTGCTCCCAATGCTTTAAGAAAATTCATATGCTCTACAAAATTTTTGACTGTTTCTTCGGTTCGTCCTTCTTCACTGAAAAAGGTACTAAACCATGCTGATGAAATTTGTAGACCTCGATTTTCTAAAGCTGATTTTAGCACAGCAGGGTCTTTTGGATATTTATTCCCAATTTCACTACCGGTATATCCCGCAGCTGCCATTTCATCAATACATTGCTCGAAGGTAATGTGTCCTCCTAGTTCAGGTAGGTCATCGTTGGTCCATGCTATGGGTGCTATAGACAATTGTATGGAGTTTTTTGAAAACATAAAAAACCTTTAATAAAGTTGCAAATAATATTGTAAATTAACTTTAGTATGCCCTAGCTTTCCGAATTCCTTCAGACATTTTAAGATTTGAATCAGTCGTTGTTTCACAATTGGAAACCTCCGGAATACCTACTCGCCACCAACTATGATAGCCACCTGTCATTGTACCGGGAAGTACTTTTACTTCTATCAGCGTTGATACATCTTCGTTTCTAGTTGTTTGCAGTAATTCTTTAAACTCACTAACGTTGTTCGCAAAAAAGGATTTAACCCCTAAAGCTTCTGCGTATTTTTTGAAATCAACTGGTGTAATTTCACCTGTAAGTCGATCAGATTTTTTATCTCTGTAGCGGAACTCATTCCCAAAGCCCTCGCTGCCGTGCTCCATTTGCAAATTCCTTATGCACTGATAGCCTGAATTATCTAAGAGGACCACATTGATTTTGACATGTTCTTTGAGCGCAGTAAGAATTTCGGTATGGAGCATCAAATAACTTCCATCCCCGACTATGACGTAGAGTTCACCTTGATCCATCGCCAGCTTTGCACCAAGTCCTCCGGCAACTTCATAGCCCATGCAGGAATAGCCGTATTCCATGTGGTAGCTCTTGGGCAACTCTGAGCGCCACAACCGATGCAAATCTCCCGGCAAACTGCCTGCAGCACAAAGGATTACATCTTCCGGAGCCATGAATTCGTTGAGTGCTCCTACAATCAAAGTTTGTACATTGCCCTCTTCAGAAGTTAATTGATAAAGCCGGTCTACCTCGACATTCCATTCCGATTGCAATTGAGAGATCAGTTCGCGGTATTCCAGGCTGGTTTGATAACCCACTGTTTGGAGTGCGTCTTTCAGTGATTCCAATCCGGATTTCGCATCGGCTTGTAAGGCAACACTGTCCATTTTGAGACCATCGTATTGACTAATGTTGAGGTGCAACAATTTTACATCTGGACTAAATATCTGTTTTGAGGCCGTCGTGAAATCTTGCAGCCGCGATCCGACCACAAAAACCACATCAGCATCCTTCGCTATTAAATTAGCTGCTGAAGTTCCAGTGACACCAATCGCACCGACGCTCATCGAGTCTTTCCAACTCATTGCACTTTTACCAGCTTGTGTTTCACCCACGGGAATACCAAAGGTTTCAGCAAAATCACGGAGAGTGTCTGCTGCTTGTGAATAATGAACACCTCCTCCTGCTATGATGAGCGGATTTTTCGCTTTGCTCAAAAGTGTAGCCGCTTCATGAAGTGGCCTTTGATTTAAAGGTCGTCGATCTATATGCCAGATCCGCTTTGCCAAAAAATAATCAGGGTAATCATAAGCTTCTGCTTGAGTATCTTGCGGCAAACAAAGTGTTACTGCGCCAGTTTCCACAGGGTCAGTCAACACACGCATGGCATTCAGTACAGCAACCATTAACTGTTCCGGACGTTCGATGTGATCCCAATAACGACTGACGGGTTTGAAAGCGCTGTTTGCATTGATCGTGTGATCCCACGGAGTTTCTATTTGTTGCAGCACAGGGTCTGGCTGACGTGAGGAAAATGAGTCTCCTGGCAAAAGTAATACTGGAATACGGTTTACGGTGGCGGTAGCTGCTCCGGTAATCATGTTTGTGGCTCCAGGACCAATCGAGCTGGTGCAAGCATAAATCCCCAACCGGTTCTTCT
>JACNKY010000372.1 GCA_014381795.1 Pseudomonadota bacterium
CACAAAAACATCAGTGCTACCACTAGGTAAAAAGTAAAAGGCTGGCGGGTTGAACCTCCCGCGACACCGGCGTTGTAAACCATGTCATGCAGTCCGATCACAGAAACAAGAGCCGTCGTTTTTGCCAGTACCATCCAGTTATTACTAAAACCTGGCAGAGCGTGACGTACCATCAAGGGAAATGTGATGCGAACAAACACTTTCCATTTTGACATACCGAAGGCATGAGCAGCTTCTATTTCACCACTGGAAACCGCCAGGATTCCGCCGCGGAAAGTTTCAGTCATGTAGGCACCAAAAATGAAACCGATAGTCAGTGTTCCGGCAACAAATGGGCTGATGTCGATGTAGTCCCAGCCGAAATAGTCGCCAATATTGTTGACCATGATTTGACCGCCGAAGAAAATAAGGGTCATCAGTACCAAATCCGGAACTCCGCGGATCAAAGTTGTATAAAGAGTAGCCACATTACGGGCAATGGGGGATTTGGAGAGTTTAGCTAACGCACCAATTAAACCAAGAATAATAGCGATTAAAAGGGAAAGTAAGGCGACTTCCACGGTAAGTAACATTCCTTCCAATATCATCGGAAAATAACCGTGTAAATCAAACATTAGTGCTTTGCAGGAGATTTAAGGAAGGCCACGGAATTATCCAATTCCGTGGCAAACTAAGATAATAATTATGACCGGTTAGAGGTTCCCACTGCGTATCTGAGTATACCCCAACCTGTTTCAAATTTAGTAAACATCAAAGGGGAAATATTTATCATTAATCCTTTTATAAACACCATTGGCACGGATGGTTTTAATGGCTTTATTGAAAAGCGCAGCCAAGTCACCGTTTTGTTTGCGTACAGCGATACCTGCACCGTCGCCAAAATATTTTGGATCAGAGTAACCCTGTCCTACAAACTCCCAACCTTTGCCGTTGTCAGTTTTGAGGAACCCCGCTTCCATGGCGATAGAGTCGGCCAGTATCAGATCCACACGTCCGGCCAACGCATCAAGGTAGGCTTCATCCTGAGTTCCGTAGCGCTTTATTTCTACGTCTTCGCCAAACTCTCCGGTTACGAAGTTATCGTGAATTGTCGCACGTTGTACACCAACAACTTTGCCTTTAAGACCAGCCTTGGAAATTGTTATTCCGGATCCTTTTTTTCTGGCAAACTTGGCAGGCGTATTGTAATACTTTTCTGAAAAAGCAACTTTCTTTTTGCGTTCTTCAGTGATTGACATGGATGCGATAATCGCATCATACTTTCGGGCCAGCAAAGCTGGAATTATTCCGTCCCAGTCCTGAGTAACCAGTGTGCATTTTGCACCGATTTCTTTGCAAAGCGCCAGTGCGATCTCAATGTCAAATCCTTTCAGTGTTCCGTCTGACTCAACCCAGCTAAATGGCGGGTAAGCACCTTCAACACCAACTCGGATTTTTTTCCATTCTTTTGCTGAAACACTTGTTCCGAGCATCAACATGGCCACAACGGCCGCTACAATTAACTTTCTCATTTATTTTCTCCATTTGAAAATTATAAATATACTGGAAAAACTCACCATAAATTTTTCCAAATCAAGCCTGTAAGGCTTAATTTTTAATGTTCGACTTGTTTTGAAACAAACTGTCGAAACCTCTCTGAAGAAGGATTCGTAAAAACCTCCCCTGGTGGCCCGTCTTCTTCAATACCACCTTCATGCAGATAGACAACACGAGAAGAAACTTCCCGTGCAAATCCCATTTCATGAGTAACCACGATCATGGTTCGTCCATCTTCTGCAAGTTGACGCATCACACGCAAAACCTCGCCCACGAGTTCCGGATCAAGTGCGGAAGTCGGTTCGTCAAAAAGCAACATATCCGGTTCCATTGCCAGTGCCCGGGCAATGGCTACACGTTGTTGCTGACCTCCTGAAAGGTGTGCCGGATGATAGTCCTTACGGTCATAAATTCCTACCTTGTGCAGCAACGCTTCCGCTTTTTCAAGCGCTTCTTTTTTAGGAATATTTTGCACATGCACCGGGGACTCGATGACATTTTCCAAAACTGTCATGTGGGACCACAGATTGAACTGCTGAAAAACCATCCCCAAACGTGTCCGGAGACGTTCCACCTGTTTAATGTCTTCCGGTACAGTTTCACCGTAGCGATCCTTTTTCATGCGTATCAATTCACCGCCTACATAAACCTTCCCGCTGGTGGGAATTTCAAGCAGATTGAGGCAGCGTAAAAAAGTGCTCTTCCCGGATCCGCTTGCTCCCAGCATGGCGATTACATCACCTTCATTTGCTTCCAGCGAAATGCCTTTGAGAACTTCGTCAGCACCAAAATATTTATGCAGATCTTCCACCAACAGGGCTGTTTTGGGGTTGTTCAAATTCTCCTTCTGGTTTAATTAACAAAGTAGTTCCAACCGGAACTCTTGCATGGATCGGCACAGATATCCATAAGAAATAGAAACTGCTCCCTCGTGACACCATTTAAAGCTAGCTCTCCTGAAAAAAAATGTAAAGATTTCTCTGGGCATTCGTGAATACTATCCACTTCTTGGAAAGGAGTCAATAAAAGATTTTTGAATATCAAACCTTGATGAACTGGCAAAAAATATGGAATCCAACTTACCGCATTATTCCCAGTCAAGAATTACCTTGCCGGAATTTCCGGAAAGCATTGCGGAAAAACCTGCTTCAAAATCATCCACTGGAAGACGGTGACTGATGATTGGAGTAAGGTCGAGTCCGGACTGTACAAGAGCGATCATCTTGTACCATGTTTCAAACATTTCACGTCCGTAAATTCCCTGCAGACACAACATTTTGAAGATGACCTTATTCCAGTCAATGTCAAATCCTGTTGATGAGAGTCCGAGAATTGCGACCTTACCGCCATTATTCATTTTATCAATCATATCCCGAAAAGCGGGAGCGGCACCGGACATTTCAAGTCCGATATCAAAACCCTCTGTCATGCCAATTTGTTGCATAACGTCCTGCAAATCTTCCTTTTCTGCATTGACCACATAATTAACACCCATCTTTTTGGCCAGCTCGATCCGTTGCGGATTTATGTCAGTAATGACTACTTTACGCGCGCCTGCTTTTTGCGCAACTAACGCACCCATGATGCCGATTGGTCCGGCACCGGTTACGAGCACATCTTCACCAACACAGTCGAATGTCAGCGCTGTATGAACAGCGTTACCGAAAGGGTCGAAAATAGCGGCAATTTCATCAGGAATATCTTCCGGAATAGGTACAACATTGTCTTCTGGCAGTCGCAGAAATTCAGCAAAAGCTCCGGGCAGTTGTACTCCGATCCCAAGCGTGTTGCGGCATAAATGTCCTCTTCCAGCCCTGCAGTTGCGGCAACTTCCGCAAATGACATGACCTTCTCCGGAGATGCGTTGACCGACACTGTATTTTGTGACTGCAGCTCCAATCTCAACTATTTCTCCGCAGAACTCGTGGCCGACGACCATTGGTACAGGAACAAGTTTTGAAATGAATTCGTCCCACTTCCAGATATGAACATCGGTGCCGCAGATTGCGGTTTTTTTAATTCGCACCAGCACATCATTTGCTCCATATTCCGGAATCGGAACCTGTTCCATCTGCAGTCCAATTCCGGGTTTTGCTTTGACCAGTGCTTTCATTGTTTTTTGGGTAACAGTTTTCATTTAATTATCCCCAGTTGCTGTCCAACTTTTTTAAATGCCTTAATTGCACATTCCACATCTTCCCGACTATGCGCTGCAGACATTTGTGTACGTATCCGTGCCTGACCTTGAGGTACAACAGGAAAAGAAAAGCCGATCACATAAATGTCTTCCTTCAACATTTGCGAGGCGAATTTTTGCGCCAGTTCTGCGTCTCCAAGCATAACAGGAATGATTGGATGTCCTGCTCCTGCGAGGCTAAAACCAAGCGCCGTCATTTCCTTTCTGAAAAAATCAGCATTCTCAAAAAGCTGTTTACGTAGTTCCGGTCGGCTGTCAATCATTTTCAGTACTGTTTGGGTTGTCACGGTGATTACAGGCGCTAAAGTGTTTGAAAAAAGATAAGGCCGGGAACGTTGCCTCAACCATTCCACAATTTCCTTTTTCGCGCTGGTGTAGCCTCCGGAAGCTCCTCCAAGGGCCTTCCCCAGTGTTCCTGTCAAAATGTCAACTTTGTCCGCAACGCCGCAAAACTCCGGAGTTCCACGTCCGTTTTCACCCATGAAGCCAACGGCGTGACTATCATCAACCATCACCATTGCGTCATATTTTTCAGCGAGTTCACAAATGCCCTGCAGGTTTGCGATAATACCGTCCATAGAAAAAACACCATCGGTCGCAATAAGTCGAAAACGTGCGTCCGCTGCTTCTTTTAAACGTATTTCCAAGTCTGCCATATCGTTGTTCTGGTAACGAAAACGCTGCGCTTTACACAAGCGTACACCATCGATGATAGATGCGTGATTCATTGCATCGGAAATGATCGCGTCTTCTGCACCTAAAAGTGTTTCAAATAAACCGGTGTTCGCGTCAAAACAGGAAGAGTAAAGAATTGTGTCCTCCATGCCAAGGAAGGCTGAAATTTTCGATTCCAGTTCTTTGTGCACATCTTGGGTTCCGCAGATGAAACGCACAGACGCCATTCCATAACCCTTTTTGTCAAGTGCGTTTTTTCCGGCTTCGATTAATTCTGCATTATCCGCCAGTCCCAAATAATTATTAGCACAGAAATTAAGCACCTTATCACCGGGAAAAACAGAAATGTTTCCGGACTGCCGGGAAGTTATTATTCGCTCTGACTTAAAAAGTCCGGCACTTTTTAGTGCTTCCAGATTTTGATTGAGATGTTCGAAAAACATTTTAGTCATAGAATATTTTTTGGTGAATATTTTATGTTAAACTATAAAAAATTCTGAAACTGTGACATTGCCTAGGGAACGAGAAATCTTTCATAAGTTACTGCCCTAATATGATTAAGATTTCTCCCTTCGCTCGAAATGACAAGTTACAGCTCAGGCTTATTATGAATCGGTCAATTATTTAATATCACGAAGTTGTCATTACAGCAGCAAGGTAAAAAATCAGGAGTGATATTTTGATATTTTTTGAATTCAACCACTCATCAAACTGTATTCTCCACTTCAGTACTGAGGGAGTCAATCTGATTTTGCAAGTGCAGGCAATTCGTTTTTGTTGAGATGAATCTGCCACTTAACTCCGCTGGCGGAAATATGGAAAATTCCGGTTGCGAGTGTGAATGCATAATCATCGGCACCGTCTTTTGGACGGCGAAAAATCGAAAGACCTTGAGAGGGCTGGTGAAAGAGGATGGACTGTGCTTTCGGAGCTGTGGATTCACGAAGCAACTTTTCCGACATGTCTTGACGAAAGGCGGAGGAATCCGTAATTGTTTGTGATAGTCCGGAAAACTTTTCGTCCAGCAAATGGTTGGCATGTGAAGCGGGACGACTGATCTTTTTGACTTCACAAGCACTGGCCGGTGCTTCTACGGAGAGTAAATTATTTCCGGAAGGTTGACCCAGGGAATGGTGAAATCCGCTGGCTCTGTCCGGACGTTGAAGATGGACAAGCGCTTCTTCCAAAGTGCTGCAATCCAAGATGGCGCGGCAGATGAAATGACGGGGAATTCCAGGTTGCAGGTCATCAACCCGGATATTATTGATCGTCTGCACCAGACCGTCTGAATTAACTGAAAAGGTGTGTCCGGGCAGCATTCCTGGATAATGAAAAGTTGAAAATTTAGTGCCGTTTGCCTGATTGACCGTGAGCCATCTGCAATGTCCGTCTAGTTCAGGCGCACCGTCTTCGTTATGTGCGATCACGGCATGCGTACCCTCAACTGCAGGATAAAGAAGTGTTGTGCAGCCTTCCGGAGCATGTTCCGCGGATTCCGGATTTGCACCAGCCAGAAGTGGCAGATCTCCACGGCAGTTCCAAATCAACAGACTTTCATAATCGAGCTGTGCTCCTCTGGCCATTCCTTCAAGTTCTAAAACATATTCAGGAAAGAGGCTGCGTGCCGCTTCGTCCAACTTTTTTAAATAGCTGCTGCCTGTCCAGCATCTCCACGCTTGTTGAAATTCAGCAAGAGGTATCACAGTTTCACGGATTGAGTCTGTCATATTTTCCCCGACGGCAAAGCCTATTTCTTCCGGAGTTCCGGAGACTTCAAGTGTTTCAAGTTTATTGAGTGACATCTTTTTGAATTTCAGTTGCCCGCACTTGCCAGCACAGCGTTGAGTAGCACATCCGCACCGGCTGCAACTTGTTCAGGTGTAGTGTTTTCGGCTTCGTCGTGACTGAGCCCATTTTCGCAGGGAATAAAAATCATGCCTGTAGGCGCAACGCGGTTGACTTGACAAGCATCGTGTCCTGCACCGGACACTATGTCTCGGTGACTGTAACCAAGAGATTCGGCAGCATTCCTTACTTTTGAAATACATTCCTCATGAAAATTTAAGGTCGGGGCTTTCCAGATATTTGTGAACTCGTTTTCCAGTCCTTCTTCTCCACAAACCGAGTTGACCAGTTTTATCAAATCCTGATTTATGTTTGCGAGTACTTCTTCATCCGGATGCCTGTTATCAACGGTGAAAAAGACTTTTCCAGGAATAGAATTGATTGAGGCAGGAGTTGTTTCCAAACGTCCGACTGTACCAACCGCTCCAGAATGTGTGAGGACGATATCACGCATTCCGCTGATAATTCTCGCAGCACCCATGATGGGATCTCTGCGGTAATTCATCGGAGTAGTTCCAGCATGCGAGCCTTGCCCCTGCAGGGTTATATGCGTCCAGTATGCGCCTTGTCCGCCAGTGACCACTCCGATACTTGTATTCTCTGCTTCCAGCACTGGTCCTTGTTCGATATGCAGTTCGTAGTAAGCCCTGATCGGAAATATTTCACATGGTGATTCTCCCAGTTGTTTAGTACGACGTAGTTCGTCCTCAACTGTAATTCCCTCTGGATCCTGGTGGGTATAAATATCAGCCTGTTCAAAGATTCCCGCAAAAACTCCGGAACCCATCATAGCCGGATGGAAACGCGCACCTTCTTCGTTTGTCCAGACCGCGATTTCAATCGGCGAATCTGTTTCAACACCGTGATCATTGAGGGAGCGTACAACTTCAAGTGCACCTAAAACGCCTAGAATTCCGTCAAATCTTCCCCCTGAAGGCTGAGTATCAAGATGACTTCCGGAGACTACTGGAGGAGCATCCTGAATCTTTCCTGCACGTCGTGCGAATAGGTTGCCCATGGTGTCCAACCGAAATGTACATCCTGCGTCCGTGGCCCATTCGCGATAGAGGTTACGCCCCTCTATGTCAGCATCAGTGAGAGCAAGTCTTCGGCTGCCTCCACGTTCTCCCGGGCCGATTTTTGCCATTTCCATCAGTGTATTCCACAGTCGTTCTCCGTTTGCTTTTAAAACCATTTTCCTTCTTAATCTTTTTAGGGTTAATTAACGCTCTTTAGACTCTGCCCAATAACTACACTAAGGAAAGCTTTATCGTAAAAACAGACATAAATTGATTGAAAAAATGTTTTTCAATGAAATTGATTAAAATCCAACTTTTAGAGTTCCCATATTAAATTTGAAAACAACCAAATGACTAACTAGATTAATCAAAGACAAGTATTACTTGAAGAGTATGTACGCTCAGACGATCACTTAGAAACTGCAAAGAAGGTTGTTGGATACATGAGGGCGCATTCATTACGTAATCAGGGTTTGACGATGTCGAGAGACTTATATTGAAATACAACTATTGTTCACTATGAAAATATAACTTCAAATTCTCTGTGTGCGATATGACTTCTTACTCTATCAACATTTGTCTTCCACCAATTAGTGCCATAGAATTTTGTTTCTAATTCTGCTATAGATTCTTTTGATGATCCAAAGGAGCGTATCCAGATAAATTGAGTTTTTTCTTCATTGATCCAATAACTCTCAACTTTAATTCCAATATGTTCTAAGATGTCAATCTCTTCTTTAAAGCATTCCAACCAACTATCCATTTGACCTTTATTGATTGTATAGCGTCTTAACTGAGCATATTTCATTTGATTTCCTTGATTTCTTTCGGAAGAAAAATTTTATGAGATTCGGATCATTCTAGATGACATTGTTTGCAGGAATACATAGCTAACCAGTCTAAAAGAACAAAGGATGCTCTTCCGCAAAAACAACTTCGGCTCCTGCTCAGCTAACTCTACTTTGATTATATAATTTTGCAAGTATTTTTAATTTTTTTTGGAAAGGTAGCCAAAGTATAACTTCAAAAAGTTTAATTCAACTATAAAAACAGTACATTTCAATCTGTAGTAATCGACAGTATTTCTTCTGCGGTCGTTAAACCGTGCAGAATTTTGTTCACTCCATCACGCCGTAAAGTGATCATTTTTTCTTTCAAAGCCTGTTTTTTTATGGCATCGGAGTCACTGCTTTCGAGAATAATATTTTTGACGCCTTCGCTCATTTCTAGCAGTTCGTGAATTCCGAGTCTTCCTTGGTAACCTGTATTTCTGCAATTATTGCAACCTGTTCCACGATAGAAACTCCTGCCGAGTTTCCTGAAATTTTCTTCTTTGATACCTAATTCCCTGAGTTGTTCTGAATGAGGTTTGTAGCTTTTACGGCAATCGGGACAGATACGGCGCACCAGTCGTTGCGCAAGCACACCGATGATTGTTGAGCAAACGAGGAAAGGTTCAATCCCCATATCAATGAGACGGGTGATGGTAGCCGGAGCGTTGTTGGTATGAACAGTACTGAAAACAAGGTGTCCGGTCAATGCGGATTGAATGGCGATCTGTGCTGTTTCTTTGTCACGCATTTCTCCTATCATAATAACATCAGGATCCTGCCGTAAAACTGAACGCAGAGCGTTGGCGAATGTCAAACCTAGTTTTGGCTTAACTTCAATCTGGCTATAACCGGAAAGTTTGTATTCAACAGGGTCTTCAATGGTAATTATATTGCGAGCCTCATTATCGATTTCAGCTAGAGAGGCGTAAAGCGTAGTTGTTTTTCCGCTTCCGGTAGGTCCTGTAACAAGGATTATGCCCCCGCTGCTCTGCACCATCTTCGAGTATGGTTTTGAAATGTATTTTGCTAAACCAAGTTGACTCAGTTGCATTAGTTTTTCGTCTTGATACAACATACGCATAACAATTTTTTCACCCTGAATTGTCGGTACAGTTGAGACTCTGATGTCAATTTTTCTGCCGGCAATCAGTACCATCGAACGTCCGTCCTGCGGGATACCTTTCTGGGCAATGTCCAGACGGGACATGACTTTAATTCTGTTTACCACAGTCACATGAACCTGGCTCGGAAAAACAGTGACCTGCTGGAGTATGCCGTCAATACGGTAACGCACAATGGTTTCACGGGTCATTGGGTCTATGTGTACATCACTGGCTTCATCTTTAGCCGCCTGCCAGAGCAAGCTGTTGACTAATCGTTTTATGGGCTCTTCATCTGTTGCATCGAGTAAATCTTCCGGTTCTTCTACTGCCAGAATATTTTCATAAGTTTCATCTGAGTCAAGCTGATCCACTGCTTCTTCAGTTGAGGCGGAAGATTCATCATAAGCACGGTTGATCAAATCCAGCACTGCCTGCTTATGAGAAAGAACAGGTTCAATATGACACTTAAAATGACGGGCAAGATCATCCAGCGGTTGTGAAAGTTCCGGATTTGTGATGGCAACCGTCAGCGT
>JACNKY010000186.1 GCA_014381795.1 Pseudomonadota bacterium
AATATTCTTCTCCTCCTATTTCCACGATCTTGTTCTCACGCTCCTTGTAAGCTTCTTCTGCCAGTGCGGAGACTTCTTCAAAGTTATTTTGCATTCCACCAACATTTTCGCCTTCCGGAAGAATTAGCAGCGGAGTCGGATTTTCAGCGGAAGATCCATTTTCCTTAGGTAGCGCTGAAATTAAAATTGCGGGTTCATTATTGCTGATGCAATTCTGAAGTGCGTTCCATACTTTTTTTGTTTCCAGCATTGTCGAAAAGGCCCAATGCTTTTCCAGTAGCACAGTTACCTCTCCTCCACAGGACAAGCCAACAGACAAAGCTAAATCGTCTTCAACACCAAAACTTAGCCGTCGTGATTCACCGCTTTCCAATGTATCCAGAGCTTCTTCGATGACTGCGCCTTCGATGCAGCCTCCACTGACGGAACCGAGCACTTTTGGTAATGGAGCATTATCCACCCCTTTAGCGATGAGCATACCAGCACCGGATTTTCGAGGTGCCGAACGCCAAGTCCGGATAACTCTGGCGAGTACAAAAGGTTCTCCTGATTCAAGCCACTTTAGCTGTTCTTCCCAAATATCTCTCATTTTATTCTCTGCTGCATTTTATTCAGTCACTGATTTTCGCTGAAACTCACGGATAAATAGCCAACTGTGTAGAGCCACTGATTTTCACAGATACTCACGGATAAAAAGTTTGCCTGATAATCCGTGGCTACGAGTTTTCCGTGAAATTTCTTGTATACATTTTTTATCCATTTTTTATCCGTGAAAATCCATGGCTAATAGTTTTCCCTGATAATCCGTGGCAAAAATTTGCAGATTATTGAGCTAAAAGTCCTGTCAGAAAACTCGCAATTCCGGCAGCACAAATCCCCCGGAAAGCAATACACTTTGCTTCTCCAAGTTTCGTTCCGTCAGGAGCATATACGTAAGACCAGAAAGTTGTCCAATCGTAATGACCGATTAATTTTCCCTCATTGTCAAAAAGCCGTCGGTTTTTTGCGCTTCCCACTAAATTCTGCTGCCCGTCATCACGTACCACAAACATTTGGAAACCGCCTTGAATGTTAACGAACCCCAGTCGTCCCAGTGGAGTCCCATCCAGTTCCTGCAATTCGACATAGTCAATGTAAACAAGGGCTCGTCCGACAGGTTGTTTTTCAGGATTGAGGATTGTAGTCTTGAGCGGCAGTGCAAACAATTCCTGAGTCAGATCTAACAAGAGAATGCTGAAAAGCAGCAGTCGACTCAACTTAAAAAATAGCTGTTTGGAGCGGGATAACATTTTATGAAGATAAAAAAAGGGAAGGCAAGCTTGTTTAAACAAGCCTACCTTCCCTCTCTAGAAAGTGCAATGTAGATCTGGATTATGAAACTGTTACTGTCGCACCGGATTGAATGGTGAAGGTTCCATCACTATTGATTAGATATACGTCTAATCCGATTGTCTTATCCGGCCCCCAGAACTCCCAATCAGTCGTTCCGGAACGGATTTCTCCCATACCCAGAGTAGCTTCCGGGTTGGTGGTAGGATCTTCACCGGTTATAACCAGCATATAGCTTCCGTCAGCAGTGACACCACTGACACTGACAGTTGCACCGTTTGCACCGTCGGAATCATAACTATCCTGTGCATAGGTATCATTCGTAGTTCCCGTAGTTGTCCAAGTCGCGGAAGCACTATCACAATTACTCTGGCAAACTGCATTAGCAGTGACGGCACCGTCTCCCTCCCAGTATTCCTTATACCCCATTTTCATATCAAACCCACCAGACGTCATTGACAGTAATGCGGTTGCATAGCCACCGGAGTCGTCAGCTTTACCATCAGCTTTCATGAGACCCGTACCGCTAGCACCCATATCGTAAGATTGACGGAACGAAAAAACAGCGCAGTCACCAGTCATTCCAGTGCAGGTTGCCATTTTGAGGGATAATTTCATAGCGACTGACCCGCTCATTTCGACACTGAAGCTAGAAACATTATCATCACCGTTATAGGTGAAAGTACCCTTAAATGTATCATCGCCCATGGTGTCTTTAAATTGTGAAGCGAGTTTTGTCTTAGCGGTGTTCCAACGAAATGTCTCAGTCATGTTGTCGCAACTTTCTCCAGTAGAGATCTCTTGAGTATACCCACCGGAGGTGATGTCTATAAATTTGTAGGCCACAGGTCCGTCCATATCTGTTCCAATGAGTGCTTTCATATCGGCGGACATAGAACCTTCTGCGCCTTCTTCACCACCAAAATCTTCTTCCATGGCCACTAATGAATTATACATACCCTGGGTGAAATTGATTGTGTATGATCCCTTTTCATAACAACCATTACCATCTCCAGCTGTAGTACTCGCTGTGAAGTTATCTGAAATACGTGCATCAACCAGCATCAGGTTTAAATCGGCCATGCTGACGGTTGATTTCATCATCCCGACAACGTCCTTAATCATAGGATAGAGTACTGATGAACTACTGTAATCATCAGCATCACCTGCTTTAGTAGCAGTTCTACTGCTTGCGGATCCGGATGCACTCATTGATGATGGAGTTGCTACCGATGATTTGGCTGGAGTATTGGAGCGTTCGTTAGTTTCAGTAGTCGTCGTAGTCGTCGAGTTGTCCGCAGCTGTAGTCGCAGTTGCGGCAGTATCATCACTCGAACAGCCAACTAAAAACAAACTAATGATACTTATTAATGTGATAATGTAGCTTATTTTTTTCATATTACCTTATTAGAAAAATATTTACTTGTAACGCTTAATGTATTGTAAATAAACAACTATTAAACGTTAATTAATTTAATGTTTGGAATTTTAAACTAAAAAAATGCCATATACAAGGAAAAAAAGAAATAATTTTTATTCTTACACCATTCCCTGTCGAAAAGTGGGATATCGCAGAGTTACAGCAAGCTCCAGCAGTCGTTGATTTGAAATAATACGCTGCGGAGTTCCCGGAAGTTTTGCTGTATTTTCCGGAAACATTTCCTGAGTCAAATCATCACGGTTTTCAATTAACCAGCGCGCGACTTTCCAGGACGGTTTTGCTTCATGATCAACCGCGTTGACGCAGGTGGTGGACTCAGGGTGTTTGACTAAGTGCAGAACAATCCGTGCCAGGTCTTCCACATGGATACGATGAACCGGTGTGCTGGAAAGCGGAATAGGTTTTCCGGCCTTGAGGCGGAAATCAATTCCACGTCCGCAACCGTAAATTCCTCCCGGTCGAATGATCTGCAACTGGAAATATTGGCAAAGAACGTTTTCAGTTAGCAGCCGGAGTTTTCCGGAGTCGGTGTCTGCTTCAAATTCTGAATTTTCCGTCCATATTTCGTTGCGTTTGGGATAAACACCGGTGGTGGAAATGTAAATCAGACGTTTCAGTTGCGGTCGATTCTGCTGCATCCATGTTCCCCAAAATTGCAGGCGTTCCGTTTCTGCTTGCGGATTTTTCAGCAGGGGCGGAATTGTCAGCACCAGCGTTACGGCAGTTTCAGGCAAGTTGGTCCAGCTATTTTCATCAGCCCAGTCAAAATGGAAAACCTGAAGCTTCGGTTCCGGAGGCGGGATTTCATGCCATGTACCCCATGATTCCTTAAAAGCTGTCAACTCAGCGGCGAGAATCTTTCCTAAAAAACCTAAACCAAGAATTCCGACTGGAGTTGCAGAAGTGTAATGAATCATTTATTTTGTTCGAAAACTGCGGAAAATGGAAGGTGGAGAAAATTATTGTCCGGATGACTTCGGCGCTTTTATGGATGATGACGGATTTGAAACTGGCAGCAAAGGAAAATTATTGGTGTTTCTGTTTGTTTCTCAGACTCGGATATTGACGCTGCTGTTATTCTGATTGATTTGAGTGGATTCCTGAAAACCCACCAAACCTCCTAAATCTTTGATCATGTCCAGCATGCCGAATAACAATTTTTCCTGCCCGTTATCTTTCATTGACTCTGCAAAAGAGCGATGCACGCTCTCAGTTGATTCCATCAGCACAGCAAATTTGGAGTTTTTGAGCAGGGCAAAAGCTTTGAGATAGTTTTCCGGATCCTGCATCAAGTCACTGATTTCATCACCCAAATCGCCCATATCATCCAGCGCAAAACTTTTATATTCCGGCAGTTCTTTAATTTGGCGGATCGACTCACTGTTCAGTTCTTTAATACGGAAGTCCACAGTTTTCCCAAATTGTTCAGCTGCGCCTGAGGTTAGCTGTTGCTGTTTGGCCACATTTTCAAAACCTGAAACTACCATTCCATAGGAACGACGCAGAGTCATGGTATTGTTGTGAGTATCTGCTCTGAGGATGTTGTTCATTTCAGGATTAGGCGGCATATTTTTTTTGCCCAATTTGGAGTTGCCCGGAAAACTCGAAGTTTTTTTCGAGAGCGAAGTTTGTGCTTGATCCTGCAGCTCTTTATTTTCAAGAGGTGCTTTCTGTCTTTCCGGATTGGACTTATTTACTACCGGAGCTGTATTAGGAGAGACTTGCATGGTTCCTGCTTTGGTCATCAGAGTGTGAGTTGCTCTTCGTGTAATACAAGAATCCAGCCAAATTCTGCTGTTTTGACTTGAGATTCTGTCTGGCTGGAATGCAGACTGACAAATTGCAGCTTGTTCTTTAAATATAAAAACCAAAATACTTTAAGAGATTTGAAAACATTTGTACGTTATTTTATGCGTTCCAAATTTTTCCTGTTTGGGACTGGCTTATGTTTATGCCTGAGCTTGACGGCACAGCAGACTTTTGGGGTCAAGGGACAGGCTCTGCCAAAGAACTGGAAAAAAATATCTCTCCAGAAAATGAAGGCTAAGGTAATTGACGGAGACACTTTTGAGGCAGACCTGAACCGTAACGGAAAGTTTTCTAATCCGGAAGAGCGGATTCGTCTGCTCTATATTGATACGCCTGAATTATCAAAATCTCACAAAGGAAAAGATCCGAAATTTGGCTTACCTGCCAAAGGATATTTAAGCTCAGTGCTGAGGAAAACAAAAGCAGTTTTGTGGGTTGATCCAAGCAATCGCACCGGCAATTATGGGCGTCTGCTCGCAGTTTTGGAAGTTAAGAGTCATAACATAAATTTGGCGCTGATCAAACAAGGGCATAGCTATTTTGACACTCGTTACTCCTGGCCGGATGATTTTAAAACTTATGCGAAAGCAGAGGCGTATGCTTTTGAAAAACACCTTGGAATATGGAGTCTTCGAAATTCACGCAAACGATATTTGCTCCGTATGCGCAAAGAAGGCAAGACCGTTTATTCGAGCAGTAATCCGTACTTTGTCTCAAAAATAGCAGAGGCGCAAAGTATCGATTTGTCAAAATATAATGGACGTTTTGTCAGGGTACGGGGTAAGATAAAAAATATTAAGACTCTCGGAAAAGGCGCGAAGCTGATTTTTTTGTATCATAAGCGCATGAAAAAAGGTCTGCCTGTGATCAGCTTTGAAAATCAGCGTAAGTGGCTTGGGCTTGATAAAATCAGCAAAAATGATTATTTGCAAATTGAAGGTTATGCGACTTTATACAAACAGAAGCAGTGGCAAATCAGGCTGCATCGGGCTATACTTTTAGATTAGTGATTGAAAGGGATTTATTCCGAAAAAATTCCTTAATAATAAAAAAATTCACTAAAGAGTCACAGAGAGCACAAAGTGGGAAAAAGAGAGTTGAAATAGTTATTCCTTCGTCATTTCGAGCATAGTGATAAATCTTAACGAAATTATAGTGCTCGTTTATACAAGAATTCTCACCTCGCTCGAAACGACAGGGATTCAGGACATTTTACAGTCACCATAATGAAAATGTTGAACAAATTTCAGTTTGCTCTAAAACAACCAACCATCATAGTTGGAGGAATAATAATGCTGTTTGGAATCAGTGGATGTTCGGGAAGTCGTCCGGAAAAGCTCGGTCTGAAAAATAAGCTGCTTGCGCCTTGTCCGGAAAGTCCAAATTGCGTTTTGAGTCAGCAGAGTGATGAAAAACATCGGGTTCAGCCTATACGTTATGATGTCTCTTTAGAAGTCGCAAAGGAGAGGCTTAGTCAGGTGATACTTTCACTGGAAAAGGCGCGGTTAATCACGCAAAACGGAGATTACTGGCATGTCGAATTCACCTCACGCTGGTTACGTTTTGTTGATGATGTTGAGTTTTATTTTGTGGAATCCGAGCCGCTGATTCATCTGCGCTCGGCGTCCCGCTTGGGATATTCGGACTATGAAGTAAACCGGAAAAGGGTGGAAAAAATCCGGTTCCGGTTTGAAAATTTGGTAAATGGAAGCTGAAATCAGCGCATTTTTTTCAGCAGGTCACCATCGGATTTTTTAAAATAATCCTGATTACGCTGAAGAGTTCCGCTGAGCGCGGCTGGCGCGTCTGGTCCGGAAGCATAATTCTGCTGTTGTGCTAGTTCGGTTTTGTTCCAGTCACAGGCAGACAGCATCATTAGTGTTACTCCGCAGAGCAGACTGATTATAAGCTTAATCTTCATTCAGTTTTTCCTTTTGTTTAATATGCTCATTGTTGTTAATGTTACCACTCTAAAAAACTATCTCTACTGTAGCAAGTTTTTTGTAGCAATTCTTTAAGGAGCTTTGTGAAGACCACTGTTATTATTAATCCATATGCGGGAAACGGCCGAACGGAAAAGATCTGGCCGGAAATTGCGGTTGCTTTAAAACAAAGCATCGGAACTTTTCAAACTGAACAGACGACTTGTCAGGGCGACGCTATTCTTTTGACGCGGAAGGCTCTTGAAGGAGGCACAACAAGAATAGTGGCAGTCGGAGGAGATGGTCATCTCAACGAAGTGCTGAATGGATTTATTGAAAATGATGTTCAGTTTAATCCGCAGGCAAGCTTGAGTTTTGTGATGACCGGAACTGGTTGTGATTTTCAGCGTTCCTTGGGGATATCAACGAAGTGGCAGACTACAGTAGAAAAGCTGAAAGATGCTCCAATACGTCAAATTGATGTAGGAAAAGTCAGTTACACTGCTGCGGATAAAACAAAACAAATCCGCTATTTTGACAACATCGCGAGTTTCGGACTCAGCGGGGCGGTTGATCATTACATTGAAAATTCACGGCTGCGTAAATATCTTGATGGGACAATGCTGTTTTTGTGGGCCACGATCAAAACAGTTTTCACTCACCCTAACCAGTCAATCCGCTACCGCATAGACGACGGACCAGAAGAGGAAATCCGCACAAGACTCTGCTTATTGGCCAACGGTCGTTATTTTGGAGGTGCGATGCACGCGGCTCCAGAAGCAGAACTGGATGACGGTCTGCTGGATTTGTTAATGCTGAAAGAAATTTCTCTGGCAAAATTTCTCTGGCATTTGCCTAAAATTTACAAAGGAACACATTTAGAACTTCAGGAGATCTTTTTTCAAAAGGTACGTAAATTTACCGCACAGAGTTCGGAACAGGTTATTTTGGATATTGATGGTGAGTCTCCGGGAAATCTTGAAGCAACTTTTGAAGTCCTGCCTCGGATTCTAAATCTGCAAATTTAACGGATTTGTTTGCTGAATAGGTTATAAGTCATAGTACAGTCTCGTTGCTGAGGAAGCGAAAACTTGGTCTAAGCGAGTGGATTAATGTCAGTAAGATTTCTCCTTGGGTCGAAATGAGAACTTCATTTGGCATTGCTGGGCTTCCCTCCAGATACATACACGTTTATCGATTCACGCTTCTACGGGCCTGACAATTTCTTATGAGCTAGTTGTAATTTAATTTTTGCTAAAATGTTCAAGTGACATTCCGCAGACGTTCAAGCAGAAGTTGATGACGCGAATTGAATAATGCCCTGAAAGCCAAAACAACAATTAAAGTTGCGCCTAAAGCAGCTGCGGTTGCAATCACGAAAATCATCATTATTTGATAACGTACTGCTTCACCGGGGCTGACTCCTGCCAATATCTGACCTGTCATCATGCCAGGTAAACTCACAATTCCCATCACCATCATCGAATTCAGCGTGGGAATCATGCTGGTGCGTAAGGCATCACGTATCAATTCATGTACGGCCTCCCATGATGTTGCTCCAAGACTGAGCAGCATTTCCACTTCTTTACGACGCACAGACAAACTTTCCATAAAACGTTCCAGTGCCAGTGAAATCCCATTCAATGTGTTACCCAAAACCATCCCCAGCAGAGGGAAAAGGTACTGTGGTGAATACCACGGATCAATTTGCAAAATTCCGGAAAGTGCGAAAAACATGACAAAAAAAGCTGCACCAAGGATTGAAATAAAACTGTTAAGGTAAATTGTACTAAAGCGTTTTCCTGTACGTCCAACCGCGGTGATGGAGGCGACTGTCGCCATAAAAAATGCAACCCCAAGAATCCAGAGTGGATTGTTGAGCGCAAAAACCCAGTCCAGTAAAAATCCAACCATCAGCAACTGCCCCACCATTCTCAAGGAGGCGATTCCCCACTGTTTTGTCAACCCAAGTTTTAAAACGATTGACAGGCTAATATTGACTGCCATCAGTAGCGACGCAAAAAGCAGTTGTCCGCTGCTGAGAAAAATATAATTAGTTTCCATTATCTCTGTCCAGGCGAAAAGTTCTGCTGCACATTCTCTGTAATTGTTCCGGATTATGACTGACCCAAATCCAGGCACGTTGAGTTGTTGAAATAGGAGAATTTTGCTGCTTTTCTGGGATTTCAGTCTGCCATTTTAGGAGCAGTTTTTCGAAGAGTTTAGTCAATTCTGTGTCGAGGGATGAGGTAGGTTCATCCAGCAAAAGCACCTGCGGTTCTAGCTGCAGTACCCTGAGTAGTCCGGCAATTTGTGCTTCTCCTCCGGAAAGTTCCTTTGCGGGACGCTCTAAAAATCTGGAGGGATCTGCAATTCCAGAAGAGTTTGAAGACGTTAACGGTAACGCCAGTTCTTTGAGCCAGTTTAGAATTTTTTCACGGTCATATTGTAGATGTTGATGTGCTTTCAGGCGAAAAATGCGTTTCAAATTTTCTTCAACTGTTTCTTCAAAAAAAGCAGGAAGCTGCTGGATGTAGCAGACTTTGCTGCGGTATTGAGGCATTTCCCATTCCTGTAGTGATTTAGCGGCAAAACTTATCGCACCTTTTTCAGCAGAAGGTCCGGCAGTTATCACATCCAATCCGGCCAAAGTACGTAGCAACAGACTTTTTCCGCTTCCGGAGGCTCCGGTTAAAGCAAGTCGCTCTCCGGATGCTAAATCAAGAGAGATATTTTTCCAGATCCAGTTTGTAGAAATTTGACGACTCAGATTTTCCGCGGAAAGCAGCGGTTCATATTTTTGACTTGTTCTCCCTGAGGAGATGCCCGTAGAATGCAACACTTTAGCCTTTTCTTATTTCATTTCAGAGTCAGTCTTTATGTCAGTTAATTCTTCTCTTTTGCAACGCAAGCACTGGATTTTTGATCTTGATGGTACGCTTACTGTGGCAGTTCATGATTTTGTTGCTATCCGAAAAGAACTCGGAATTCAAGCAGGACTGCCAATTATCAAAACCATCAAGTCTCTTCCGGAAAACGAATCAGTACTATTACAGAACAAGCTGCACGCGATAGAAGAAAAGCTTGCGCGTAACGCGAGACCGGCGCAGGGAGTAAAAAATTTGCTGGAAACCCTGCAGCGCGAGAATTACAGTCTCGGTATCCTCACTTTGAATACCAGAGAAAATGCCTGGTTTACGCTTGAAGCTCTCGGTTTAGC
>JACNKY010000246.1 GCA_014381795.1 Pseudomonadota bacterium
CCTGCTGTTAACGGAGATTGATGTGTATGATAATTTTATTTTATTGGGCAAAAATTATATTAATTTTGAATAGTTCGTCTATAATTCTGGGCAATTTCATCCGCCTCCAAACGATCAAGACGTTCCGTTTCAGCTTTGAATTTTTCGATTTCTTTTTCCTTTAAAATTTCCAGCACACGTTTCTTTTGGGTTGCTTGCGTCAACTCATGCCGTTTCAATTCCACTAATTCCAATTGCTCATTCAGTTGAACTTGAGTAAGTTCAAGATGTTGTTTGATTCGTTGCTGAAAATTTCCGCCCATTAAAAGCTGATTTATTGTCACACCATCTGCTTTAGCTTTATCTAAATCATTGTTATGAACATCTAGAGCTTCCTCCATAAGGTTTTTTCTGTCTCGATGCTGTTGCTCCAACTGCACCTGTTCCGCAAGAGCTTTCTGGTAGAGCTTTTCTAAACGCTCCCTGACTTTTAAAGCAGTTTCCAGACTAAAACGTGGCATATATTGATGTTGATATTGGTTATAATATTTTGCGTTTCAATTATTCAAAGCAAGACTATATCCAAACTGCAGGAAAATTTAGTGTAGGTAGATAAACTGTCAGATACACTCTACTGGCGTGAGGTTTTTCGTAGTGCAATATCCCTGCAAAATATCCAGGCAGGGAGTTAGACAATGGAATTTATTTAGGGGATTTGGTGCTTGTTATGTAAATGAAAGAGCACAACTGCTGCGGCATTACTGACATTTAATGAAGATACTTGCTGATCTCCAGGAATACTCACAAGCCAGTCACAATGTTTTCGACTGAGGCGGCGCATCCCTTTTCCTTCATTGCCCAACACTAGAATTAGCGGTCTGTCTTGAGAGAGTTCCGCTACACTTTCGGCTGCATCTCCAGCAAGTCCGATCACCCAAAAACCTTTTGATTTTTGTTCCTGAAGAAATCTGGCTAGGTTCGGAACAGAGATCACCGGGAACCATTCGGAAACTCCTGTTGAAGCCTTAGCCACCACAGCGGTTAAGCCGGAAGTGTGATCCTGAGGCACGACCACGGCACTCACTTTAAAAAAACCGCAGGTTCTCAGAATAGCACCTAGATTATGGGGATCTTCGATTTGGTCCAATACGACAATCAATGGGTACTCACCTTCAGCGGTTTGCGGAAGATCGGAAAGAGATGAGAAGGGCAAAACCCCACAACGCAACACCACACCCTGGTGAACTGCATCAGGACACATTTCTTCCAGTTTTTTGACTGGAACTTCGCTCACCGGTACTCGATGCTGTTCAGCGAGCATCCTGATTTCTCTCAAACGTTCGGAAGAATCAGCGTCTGTTTTCAAGTAGAGATGATCCAGTTTTCTCCTTCGATGGCTCAAAGCACCGTGCACTGGAAGAATTCCATAAAGAAAATCACTTGCGGAAGCGTCTGTCTTGCTCCCTTTAGCATCTTTTTTTGCTGAGGTAAATGGCCGTCCTCTTTCATTTTCGTGTCTTTTAAACTGACTCCTCTCCCGGTTGCTTTCTTTTTTGACGGAATGGAATTTCCTTTCTCCAGATAAATTTTTCTTCCTGCCCTCTCCCTTTTGAGCTCTGGCTTCGTTTTTCCGCATTATTTTTTAAGCTGTTCTAGTTCGATTTTTAATACGTCAAATTCATGAGTCACAGGGAAATTCGGATATTCGCCCGCAATTTTCTTTGTTGGTCTAAAGAAAATTCCATGATCCGCCTCCTGAAGCATGCTGATATCGTTGTAAGAGTCACCAACTGCAACTATATGGAAATTCAGTTTTTTTAATGCTTTTACTGCATGTCTTTTTTGATCTTTTTGTCTAAGGCAATAATCCACAATTCGCAAATCATCATCTAGTTTCAGAGAATGACAAAATACTGTCGGGTGTTCCAGTTTATGTAACAGTGGTTCAATAAATTCTCTGAAAGTATCAGAAAGGATTACCACTTCATTACGTTTTCTTAACCAGCTTAAAAATTCAAATGCACCCTCCAACGGATCCATTTGTTCCACTACTTGATGAATGTCATGAAGTGTCAATTTTTGCTGATCACAAATTTTCAAACGGTAGCGCATCAACTCGTCATAGTCTGCAATATCACGTGTGGTGAGTTTCAAATCATCAATCCCGCTGAGACTCGCTAATCCTTTCCATATTTCAGGAATCAAAACACCTTCAAAATCGAGACAAGCGACAGTCATTTTATTAGTGTCAGCCATCAAAAATTTTACAGTTAAGTTAAAATAATTATGGAAATTGGGAGATTCAATTTCCAGTGATAATTAAAAGTGATTCAGACATAAAAAATATTTCTGCAGAAATATCTCAAATACAGCGTCCACCATCAACCTCCATGCAGGTCCCCGTCACCATATCAGCTTCATCAGAACACAAAAAGAGTGCGGCATTTGCCATATCTTCAGGTTGGCTTAAACGTCCCCATGGAATACTTGAAACGAATTGAGCCCTTTTTTCCGGAGTGTCTTCTCCCATAAAAAGAGGCAACATTCCCGTTTCTCCTGCAACAGGATTGATCGCATTTACGCGGATTTTAAATGTTGCTAACTCAATCGCCATGGCTTTAGTCGCCGTGATCATCGCACCTTTTGAAGTGTTGTACCATACCAGTCCAGGACGTGGACGCAGACCCGCTGTTGAGGCGACATTCAGGATTACGCCGTGTCCCTGTTTTTTCATCAGCGGAACACCGTGTTTGGAGGTCAGAAAAACTGATTTGACATTGACCGCAAAAATCTGCTCAAACTCCACCTCCGTGACTTCTGTCATTGGTTTATTGCGGTGGGTGGTTCCTGCGTTATTAATCAGAATATCCACACGTCCATAATGCTTGAGCGTACGTTCAAACATGGAGGAAACGTCGCCATCCTGACTGACGTCACCTGCAACCGCAAGGGCATTTTTTCCTATTTCAGCAGCGACTTTTTCTGCTGAAACGAGGTTAATATCCGCGATGACTACCTTTGCGCCTTCTTCGGCAAAACGAATGGCAATACCTTTACCGAATCCTGAGCCTGCACCAGTGATGACGGCGATTTTATTTTTTAAGCGCATTTTATACTCCATGTTGTATAGCAATTGTTTTAGTAACAGAAAAACCGTAAAGTGCTTCAAATCCTTTTTCACGACCGTGACCGCTGAGTTTCACTCCGCCAAAAGGCAACTCGACCCCTCCTCCTGCTCCGTAGTTGTTGATAAATACCTGACCTGATTTAATCCTTTTTGCCACCCTGAACTGACGTGCACCGTCATTCGTCCAGATTCCGGAAACCAAGCCAAAAGGAGTTCCATTAGCCAGTTTCACGGCTTCTTCCTCGCTGGAAAACTGCATTGCAGCAAGTACAGGCCCGAACAATTCCTCCTGCGCCACAGCATGTTCCGGAGGTACATCACGGATCAGCAGCGGTTTCACATAATTCCCTTCAGCAGGTGCATCTTCCACAATTTTTCCTTCTGCGGAAATATTTAATCCGTCTGCTTTTGCCTGATTTAAATAGTTTTCCACACGTTTTTTTTGTTCCGGACTGATCAACGGTCCGCAATTTAAATCGCGGAATGCAGGACCGACACGTAGCTCCTTGAATCTTTCTGCTAACCTGTTCATCAATTTTTCATAAATCGAACTTTCAACTATCACTCGACTGGCAGCAGAACAGGTTTGTCCGCAATTTTGTATACTGGCGTTTACCAGAAAAGGCAGCGCTTTTTCCAAATCAGCGTCCGCAAAAACGACTTGTGGTGATTTTCCACCAAGTTCCAATGTAACCGGAACTGCGTTTTTTGCTGCAGCCTGTTGAACCAAAGCTCCGACTTCAGTGGAACCTGTGAAAGAAAGATGATTAACTCCGGAATGATGTATGAGAGCATTTCCTGCTTCTTCGCCAAGTCCGGGAACTATGTTGAAAACTCCTGGAGGGAATCCTGCTTGTCTGGCTAATTCCCCGACCATCAACGCAGTTTGAGAAGCTTCTTCACCTGGTTTAAGTACACAGGAATTACCCATTGTCAAAGCCCCACCGATTGTGCGGCCAATAATTTGAAGCGGATAATTCCAGGGAATAATATGTCCGGTCACACCGTGTGGTTCACGGAGCGTCAGCACAGTATAGCCTTCAAGATAAGGAATAGTTTCACCATGCACCTTGTCCGCGGCACCACCGTAAAACTCAAAATACCGTGCGCAGGCCCTTACATCTACACGGGCTTGAGTTAATGGTTTTCCTACATCACGAGCTTCCATTTCTGTCAACTCATCTTCGTGTTCCAAAATCAGCGTACTTAACTTGTGCAACAGTCGACCACGCTCAACAGGAATAGTTTTCCCCCATTCACCTTCCATCGCAGTTTGTGCAGACTGAACTGCACGATCAATATCAATGGCTGAACCGCTGGCAATTCTTCCAAACTCGCTACCGTCACTAGGATCCATTACCGGCAGTGTTTCTCCGGACTGAGGATCTTGCCAGTTACCGTCTATAAGGACTTTTCCTTCAAATATATTCAACCTTTTCTCCACTATTTAATTTTTTTTCTGCTTATTCATTGATTCCAACCGGGCAATCAAACTTGAAGTATCCCAACGGCTTCCACCGAGTGCCTGAACTTCTGAATAAAATTGATCCACTAGTGCAGTAACAGGTAAATGTGCCTTGTTGGAACGGCCTTCCTCAAGTGCAATTCCCAAATCTTTTCGCATCCAATCAACGGCAAAACCATAATCAAAAAAATTTTCATTCATAGTTTTGTAACGGTTTTCCATTTGCCATGATTGAGCAGCACCCTTTGAGATTGTTTCGATCACCTGCTCCACGTCAAGTCCGACTGCTTTGGCAAAATGAATACCTTCCGACAAACCCTGTACTGTTCCGGCAATACAAATTTGGTTAACCATTTTTGTCAATTGACCATAACCAACCGGCCCCAGAAGCTTTATCATCTTGGCGTAATTGCTTATGAGAGGCTCTGCTTTTGCAAAACTTTCTTCGTCACCGCCAACCATTACGGTCAGCACTCCATTTTCTGCGCCGGCCTGACCTCCTGAAACAGGAGCATCAAGAAAAGCACATTCCAATTTAAGCGCAGCATCCGCAAGTTCACGGGCGACTTTAGCTGATGCAGTGGTGTGATCCACAAAGACTGTTCCGGAAGCCATTCCAGAAAAGGCGCCATCATCTCCTGTTGTAACCGAACGCAGATCATCATCGTTACCCACGCAGGCAAAGACATAATCCGCGCCTTTTGCTGCTCCTGCAGGTGTTAATGCCAACTCACCACCGTATTCTTTTACCCATTTTTCAGCTTTTACGGTTGTGCGGTTATAGACTGTAACTTTGTGACCGGCTTTGGCTAAGAATCCCGCCATAGGATAACCCATTACTCCGAGACCAATGAATGCTGTTTTTTCAGACATATTTCTACTTCCTTAGTAAAATTAGTTAATTAATTATTGACAAATATAATTCGAAACCATCAAAACAATCAGTATAGGTATTCCGACTGGAAATCCTATCAGCCTGTATAAGCCCGCAGGTTTTGCCAAGTAAAGTGTCCAGCCAATTTTTGCAAGACGATTTGGAACCAAAGTTCTGGAATCGTCTTGACTGAAATAAATAGCCCCCTGTTTTCCAGAAGTTCAGTTTGTTGGGTTTTCCCACGCGTCTTTATTTATTAATGTTGGTCCTTCACCTTACTTTACTCACATAAATAAGTGAGCCCCCTCTATACCCTCCTTACATAGTTTAGTTTGTGTTATCTTTTTTACAAGTCTGATATTATTTTCAATTTGTAACATTAAAATATTTACTCGTTTTATCTGGACTTTTAGCAGCAATATTTCTTAGCCTAAGCAGTTGAGATATTTGAAATATACGTTTTCCAACTGATGTCGTTATCGATCTTGATTAACCTCTAAAAAGTCCGAAAGCCATGACATTTGGCACGAAGCGAGAAATCTGATAGAAGATGCTAAACTAATATCATCAAGATTTCAGACTTTCAGTGAAACCATCAACATTTACACTTTCAGCATGAATAACTAACGTGGATGCAGTTGCAGTGATTGTTGCGGCAGGTCAAGGATCCCGCATGGGGGAGCAACACAATAAATTGCTTCTTCCATTAGGAACAAGTACAATACTTGAGTTTAGTATTGAACCATTTTTAAAACACACAGGAATTCGGAAGATTTTTTTGACAGTTGCTTCTCAGGATCGCCGTGTTTTTGAAAGAATTATCCCAAAAGAAGTTATTTTGGTTGAAGGCGGAAAGCGCCGTCAAGACTCAGTACATAATGCTTTGCTGAGGGTTTTGCAGGAAAAACCAGTTCCGGAACTTGTGCTGGTGCATGATGGTGCACGTCCGTTTTGCAGTACAGAATTAATAGACAGTATTTTGGCAGCGACCCTTGAGCATGGAGCAGTAATTCCGGTTATACCACTGGTGGACACAATTCGCAGGGTTACAAAGGAAAAAACTGAAGTTGTAGAGCGTAGTGAATTATTTGCAGTTCAGACACCTCAGGGCTTTCGTACTGAGTTATTAAAGGATGCTTCAATGCAGGCTGTAGCAAACAACTGGACAGTTACTGACGACGCTTCATTAGTTGAAAAAAGCGGAGGCAGGGTTGCAACCGTTGAAGGCGAACCACAAAATATAAAAATCACTACTTCTGCAGATTTGGATCGGGCAGACTGGATACTAAATTCAAAAAACAATCTATCCTGAAATTCAAAGTATTCTAATAACACACCTACATGATTTTCTTTTTTAGTTCTAAATCGAAGCCGTTCTGGAAACGTCCCTGCTTGTCCGGATTAATTTTACTGAGCCTCTTACTTCTTAATGTTTATCAACCTTTTGAGCTACAGGCGGCTAAAAAAATCAGTGGTTCAAAGGTTAGCATAAACCTGCCTCAAACAATCATCCTCAAAGAATTCATCAAAATAATTTCGGAAAAAACCGGAACAGTTTTTGTTTATGAAGAAAAGAATATGCGCGGGCAAATGTCAATTACTGCCCCGCGTAATTTCAAAGTAACTCCTGCAGACGCTTTTTTCTTCTTCGAAAAAATACTCGCCAGTCAGGGATTGGCAATGGTACGTAAAAAAGATAGTAAAGTAGTGCAAATACTTCCTTCTGCAGACGCTCGTTTCTCCCGTTTACCGATTTCAAATGACGGTGGAAAAATCAGCGCAAAAAGCGGGAACTATGTCATGCGCCTGATTCCAATTTTTCATGCAGACCTTAAGGGAATACAGGCAACATTACAGCCCATTTTTTCCAAGACAGGAGTCCTGCTCGTTTATGAGCCAATGAACATGTTGATTGTAATCGATGTTGAATCCAACGTAAGCCGCATCGTGGAACTAATTGATATGCTAGACACTTCTGCACCGGAAGGTGTGGAGCAGATTGTCACTTTACAGCAAATTATACACAACGATGTTACAGAAATTCACAAAACAGTTTCTGAATTGTTTTCAAATTTAGTGCGGAACGGCAAGGCGACTAAATTCAAACTACTGATTGAGACTCGTTTGAATTCATTGTTTATCATCGCAAACAGTAATACCACGAAAGAGATTATTGAGTTAATTGAACAAGTTGATGTGCCGGTTGAAGGTGCTAAAACGACTATTCATGAACTGAAATATTCTGATGCTGCAAAGCTGGTTCCGCTCATTACGACTGTTTTTCCTAAAACAACTTCAATCAAAATAGTACCCTTTGCACCTTTTAATGCACTGATAATTATTGCTAACCCAGTAACAACTCAGCAAATCATTGATCTGGTCGATCAACTTGATATTCCGCGCGGGAATCGTCAAATAATGATGCAGCAATTAAACCATGCTTCAGCCAAAACACTGGCGCCGTTGCTTTCTACAATATTCGCAGATAAAGTGGTTGCCGGCAAAGGTGAAGGACAAACCACCTCTGGCAGTCCGGTTAAAATAATTGCTGAACCACGACTGAATGCACTGATTATCATAGCGGATCGTTTAGCAACCGATAGAGTTCTTCAGTTGATTTCAAAACTTGATACAGAGCAGGGAGCTTCCGGAGAGACACAACTAAAATTACTTCCGCTCAAAAATACATCAGCCAAACGGATGGCGAATCTGCTGACAAAAATATTCGCAGATCGTGTGGTTGCAGGAAAAGGTGAAGGAAATACTGCCAAGGCGAGTCCTGTTAAAATTATAGAAGAGGAGCGTCTGAATTCCCTTATAATTATTGCTGGACGGGTTGAGATAGCGATTATACTATCCTTGGTTGAACAACTCGATGTCTATCAGGACAGTGGAAAAACTCAAAGTAATTTTAAACTTTATCATCTGCAACATGCAGTTGCAAAAGACATGGCTATCCTGCTAAAAGAAGTCACAGGAAAAATTACCGAGGTTGCACGAAATGATGAAGAGCCTCTAGTCGAAGCTAAAGCACAGACCAAAACTGTAGATTCAGGAAAACAGTCTGAGATTTCAATAAGTGCAGATGAGGCGACAAATTCTCTCTTGATATTTGCTCCAGCTCTTGCCTTCAAAACTCTGGATCAGATTATAGTTGAGCTTGATGTACCAAGAATGCAAGTTTATGTGGAAGCGCTGGTGATGGAAGTTTCGCTTTCAAAAAGTTTAGATTTAGGTATCAACTGGAAAGCCGCAGGAGCCACTAACAATAATAGAATTATTACCGGTGGATTCCCTACCGGAGGCGCCTTCACCGGAGACGCCACATCAGGAGGAACGGGTGCAATTGCTGCAGAAAGTTCTACTATAGGCGTATTGAACGGCAATACAATCAGTATTGGAGGCAAAGAATTTTTTAGTTTCGGCGCATTTGTAAAAGCAGTCCAAAACAACAATGATGTAAATGTCCTCGCAAATCCGCAATTAATGATTATCAACAATCCCCAGGATGGTGAAGTACCAAATATTAATGTTGTCTCTGTAGTACCGGTTTCACCAAAAACTGTGACCAGCGCGAGTAATATTACCACAAAAGAATATCAATATAAGGAAGTTGGTATCAAACTTGAAATTAAACCGCAGATCAGTGGAGAAAATAGTATAAGGCTTGATATTGCTCAGGAGTCCAGTGATGTTGTGAACCCAGGCGCAGAAGCAATTACCATTTTTAAGCGTACCATCAAAACCTCCGTAATTGGTGAAGATGGAGAGATTATAGTGCTTGGTGGTTTGATCAAGGAAAAAATTGCACGCGATCAGAACAAAATTCCAGGTTTTGGGGATTTACCTTTGCTAGGCTGGTTGTTTCGCAGCAAGAAAGATCAATTTGAAAAAACTAACCTTTTGATTTTTATACGTCCAACCATCATCCGGACAAAAGCAGATTTGGAAAAAGTTAATAAACGTGCCAGTTCCCGTTTCAAAAAAGCAAAAGAACTAAACAAAGTCTCCAATCAAGTGCTGGAAGATATGGGGCTTCCTGAACTTTCTGATAAAGCAGAGAGTGTCACGGAATAAAAAGCCCTAACCTCCACTCATGGATGAGTATGGAAACAATGGAATTTCATTCAAATAACATAGAGTTATCTACAATTTTTCCTAATCCGGAAAATCCTCTGGAAATTAAACTGCCTTTGTTTGAAG
>JACNKY010000149.1 GCA_014381795.1 Pseudomonadota bacterium
TCGCCAGATTTAGTTTTCAAAGAGCTTTCATTCCATTTCAATTCATTTGTGCAGTCAACACCAGCACTTTGACATTAAAACGGCGGTTTATAATTATGAAGCCAGGGTCTCACGATAAATTTTAAATCCCCTAGCCTGATAATTTTTTAACGCATAAGGATGGTCAAGGCTTGAGGTATGTACCCAAACCCTGTTTGTTTCCGTTCCCCATGCATTTTCAATTGCGGCGGATAATAATCCACCACCTAATCCTTTACCCACAAAAGGAGGCAGCAGGCCAAAATAAGCCAGTTCCACATCCCTTCCCTCGGTATTCAATTCAAAATAACCTGCGGGCGTACCTTGATAAAGTAACATCCAGGTCTGATGTTCTTCACGATCAACCCAGTCCTGCCATTGTTCTTCGGTCCATGACAACTTGCCTGTCCATTGCCAAATTTTGCCAACCTCCAGATAAAAAAAACGGTTCATGGCCGGCAATGCCGGTCCAAACTTCACCAGCTGTGTCTCCGGAGGAAGCGCCTTTGGCCGAAATTCTTCCCGCATCAACATTTCAAGATGCCAGATTGTTTCCGGTTCACTTTTCTGCATATTCATTCATCTCCTGGTTTACCAAAATTTCTTAGGCAATTTAGCACGAAATAGTGACTCAATTTAGACCAAGTTTAATAATATATTTATCCAGCACTTTATCTTCTATTTCCTATTATTTCAGAATACAAGAGTTTCCATCCAATCAAATTTGCAAAACTGTCGGCAAAATCCTCTGCCTGAATTACTCAGATCCGCATAGATGTACCTCTCACTAACTTAGCATCCCGAAAAACTCTCCTGACAAACGGTATTTGCCTTAGCAACAGTTCCTACTCAAAACAGTTACGGCCAGCATATGGAAATCGCAACCAGGATAATCCGGAAATTATGCTCTAGAAACAACAAAGCCAAAAAACAGCACAGGACTATTCTTTGGCTTTGAGTTGTTCCGTATTATTTTACAACTGTATTCCGTTCTCTCTCCGTATATTTAAGGCTAACCCATATTCCTATATTAAACTGGTGGCACTGAAAGCCCAGACAATTTTGGAAACAGTACTCCCTAGTTACAAGTCTGTGTAGAGTCTCCTCCTGAAAATCAACAGGCAGTAATCCATTAGACTAGATCCTTTAATTTTCAGTAAAACTCCAGTCAGCCATCATATATATACTGTAAGACGTTTCCCGTGTTCTACTTGAGTCCGGTTTCACCTATCCATCTAAAAACACCAGTCGGCATATTTCTACTGTGAAACAATTCCCGTGTTCTACTTAAGTCATGCTTCACTTAGCCGTCTAAAGAAATCAAGGCCGCATATATATACTGTGAGACAATTCCCGTGTTCTACTTGAGCCACGATTCACTTCGTCGTCTAAAAACTCTAGGCAGCATTTATATACTGTGAGACAATTCCCGTGTTCTACTTGAGTCACGTTTCACTTAGCCGTCTAAAATACTCCACAAAGAATAACGCAATCACCTTCTCTAACTTTTCAAGATGATCTGTTTTAGCTGCATGTATCCATTACAGTCTGGTCAGAAAAAACAATCTGTCCGACCTTTTTGGATCAGCAGTCTACAGTTGTCACCTTTGTATCGGTTTTACGAGTGAGAAATTATTCAATTTTCAAAGAACGAAAGAGGCCTACTTATTCGTTGGCCTCAATTTAATTTTCATGGTTTCGCAAAAAGTAAGACACAGTTGCATCGCTTTTTACGAAGACCTCGTACAAGTTAAAACTAGGAGCAGGAACCCCCCCGTGTTTTTTACATTGCATGATAGCGATAAAGATACCAGCACGCAATTAACCTCCAGGGTTTCCATTTTTCCGCAATTCTACTGAACTGAACTTTCCGATTCTTTTGCGGAAAATCATACAGCTTTTTGAAAGCGGATTCCATTGACTCCGCTTCAGGCAATTCGTCATCATGAACCTGTATAAAGTTCTGAAATCGTGTCCTTACGAGTAAAGCAAGAAATCTTGTCTAATCTATGAGACAAATATTATATAGATTTCCACTCTAGTCAAAAGGACAACCAGTCTATTTCATACTTTTAAAGACTGAATCAGCTTTTAATAAAAAACCCGGCTGACAAACTGTACATGCCTCAGAAACATCTGTAACTCAAAACAGTTACGGCCTTGCATGTACGGTTCGCAGCCGGGCAATTCCGGCGCAACTCAAATTTTAAACAACAAAGCCAAAAAATAGCGATTGCTACCTTTTGGCTTCAACTGTGAATTATGCTAGTTTTTACTATTTATTCAGCCTGTCACTCTGATCCTCTTCTCTGCATTTTCCTGATTCTGTTGCGGCATAGCTTGTGGAACTTGTTGTTCAGTTGTTTGAGTTTTATTCTTTTTATTTATTTGAACCCAGGCCGCACGCAGTTCCTTAAGCAAATCAATGACAACAATGATCGGTTCTATCTTTTTTTCCATGTTTGCTTCAATCAGTTGACTAAACATGTAGCTGTAAAGTGACTGCAGGTTTTTTGCGATATCACCACCCTGTTCCATGTTAAGGGTCGCCATCAGTTCAGTCACAATGTTCTTGGCTTTGATCAGACAATTGTGGACTTTTTCAATTTCACCTGATTTCATGTGTTCAACAGCAAAACTGGAATTTTTTATTGCTCCATCATAGAGCATAATTATCAGTTTGTTTTGATCAAGTGTGTTGACAGAAGCCTTCTTATAGGCATTATGATAGTTACCATAGCTGCTCATCGCATCTCCAGAATCATTTTTGTATTAATTTTTATTTTCTCCACCCATGGCGGAGAGTTGTTGACTGAGATAATTTTGTTGGGATTTTAATCTACCCATAGTACTGTCCAGCTTGGCAAATTTATTTTGCAGGCGTGAACGTTTGCTTTCTGCTCTTTTGTTTAAGCGTTTAATTTGATCGTCAAAACTACTCATCTGTCCAGTTATATCATCAGTGGCCCGCTTAACATTACCACCTAAAGGATCATTCAATTTGTCAAGTTTATCACCTAACTTAACTGCTACCCCTTTTGATATTTTCACTGTAGCTTCTTCATTATCAAGCAGATCATTCTCAGCGAGGGTCACGAATATCCTCAAACCTTCAGCATTTGAGCCTTCCGCGCCTACGAGTAACTGTCCTCTGCCTTTTGCTTCAACGTTACCGATAGTGCCTGCGACATCCTCACCCTCAGTGCTTACTCCATCCACAAGACCTAAACCTGCCAGAATCATGCCCGAACCTCCTTCAACATCAATAGTGCTGTTGCTCCCGTAAGTACTGGAAACTATCTTCAAACGGCCTTCTTCTTCACGGACCTGTATCCCTCGGCGACCTAAAACCTCGTCTTCCATCAAGCGGTTCTGAATGGTCTTTGCCAGACTTGAAGGAGTATAGATGTCCTTGCGTAACTCAAGCGGCTCAGAAGCCCTGCCGTTCATTTTTACAACCAAAACGTTGTTTGTATCATCAACCTTGATTGTTCCAGTAAGTGGTGTTCCCAGATAAAATCCACGTTTGGCAGTATTTGAAATATCCACACGGTAACCGTTTGGATTTACCCTTGTGTCTTCAGTCATTCCCAGAAAACTGACTCCTGGATTATCTGTATTTCCGTGACTGCGAAATAAATTTGCCACATCCGAAAAATTATCAACAATTTTTTCGTTTAACTTTTTCTCATCAATCGACATGAGCCCGCGGTCATCGATTTTCAGTCCTATTGAAAAAAGCATATTAGTAGTCTGCGGTAAACCACTCACTGTAGCAATTGTAGTGGTCGCAACCTCGTTGACCATCTGTGCCAGATTTCTATCACTTAACAAAGGCGCGGCAGTGTTTGATGACTTGTCGAACTTTGACATTTCTTTTGCGGTTGCCTGAAATGTGTTGTAGGCATCAACAAAATCATAAATGCGTTCCTTGGCTACCTCAGTGTCACCCAGTACAGACACAATTATAGGCTCTTTGCTGGGTGAAAAAAACTCAAGATCAAGTCCTGCAATTACATCATTGGCTTCATTCTCAGAACGTCTAATCTCAAGTCCTTCTCCTGGCCTGGTTGCACCAAGACGGAGCACTAAATCCTGCGCAAGCCTGACTGTCGAGGTTTCTGTCGAGATGGTAAAAGAATCCTTTTCATACAAATCACCTTTCCCAATAGCCAGACTTAATTCTTCGTCAAACAAAATAGGTGTACCAGGTACATATCCTTCTCCAACTTCCACTGTCCCTGTACCGCCAAAGGTATCTTCCCATTTCAATTTTAACGCTCGTGTGATTCCTACTGTACCTCTTTTATCAACGACAAAAGAGTATGTTTTGGCGATATCAGGTTCATATTTACCTGACACTTCTATAGAGGCATTGCTCAGCTTACCTGCTGCTCCTCCTCCTATGCCATCCGAAACACTGAGAGAACTTGTATCCTTATTGTCATCAATACCTTCGTATTCAGCATAAGTCTGCCATTTTGCCAGTTTGTCTACTTTATTGGAAACCCCGCGGTGTTCTTCATCACTCCACCACATATCAATTGAAGTCGGTGCGACTACATCCACATCAGTTGTATCACCGTCCCGTAAAACACTGGGGTTCACCTCAATAAATAAACCGTGTCCCAGAGGTAAACGTTTTGGATCACGCTTCCCCGATTTACTGAACTCCAAATCGAAAAGCTCTTCACCATCTACTGAATCAAAAGCGGTAGCTTTATTAAATGGACCGTCCTTTTTACCTACATCTCCCAAATACGGATGACCTATATTGACAGATCCTTTTTCTCCACTCTCAGAGAATTCGTAATGCAGTTTAAGCGGACTTGGTCCTCCGACCTGTCCATTGCCTTCAACTCTAAAAACGACAGTATCATCCTCAAGTCCATCGTAAGTACCAACTACTCTGACTCCACCTTCTGATGCCTTACTGCTCCAGTCAGAGGGTTGTGAAATCTTAGGTGCGCGCTGAGCGTCACTCATCCACCAGAGTAAATCCGATTTTTCCGCAGTAACATCTACTGTAAAGGTATCACCTGCAACCACTTCACCATCACTTATCAATAATTTTAATCCGTCAGTAACTTCGAGAGCAGTACCCGGAATATAATTAAATTTATTGATTTCTATTTCACCTTCTCTACCGTTCTTGTCCTTCCAGCCGATGAGTACACCGGAGTCAGAAGGTATTATTCCGGCTCGATTTACCTGAAATGTAAAGACGTTATCCTCTTCTCCATTGTAGGCACCGCCTATTTCAACTATATTGGTTGAACCACCAAATCCTGCACCTCCAGTCGGTTCGGGCGGTTTTACGTTAAAACCATTCCAGTTCGCTGTTTTTTCAAAAGTATTTTCGTAATTCGGCGCTCCAACTTCACCGCCCTGAAGATTTACGTCAATATCAATTCGTCCCTGTTCACCTTTTACATTACTGGTGAGCAGCAATCGATAAGGATTATCACCATGTGTTTTGGCGATGAAGGCTTCCACATTCGCGTCCGAATTGTTGATTGCCCGTTTCAGGTCCGAGAGAGTATCTTTACCTTCAGCAAGATTGATCGTGACTGCCGACTCTTCCTCATCGTCTCCAACTTTGATCTGCACTTTTCCGGTGCCGATACGTGAGGTGTCACCCTCAAATCCCTGAGATGTTATTTGATGCGATAAGGCAACCGACTCCACGATAATTGTGTGTCTTCCCGGCACAGAATCTTTCCGTGCTGTTGGCACTACTACATCCTCATCACTGGTCTCTACTTTACGAGCCTCCCAGACTTCAAATTTGTCCAGCGCCTCGGTTACACTCTGGAGTTTATTCAACTCCGATTTCACAGATTCCCAAGCCTCTAACTCGCTTACTTTCTGTTCTTTACGGGCTTCAACAGGTTTAATACGACGCTGCTCGATTGCCATAAAGCGATCGACGATCTCCCTCGTATTCAGTTTTGAGCCTAATCCAGTAACAGCGTTAGGATTTAGTTCTGCCAAGACGGTTCCGTTTTTTGAAGCAAGCAGGTTTTGTCGACTACCGGAGCATTCTCCGGGAAAAAGGCAGAAATTTGCCTAGTTGAATTTAGTCAACTACCTGATATAAAAAAGATTTCTATTTTGCCGGTTCAAAGTAAACCGACCGCTAGAAATCATTTCAAAAAACATTCCAATTAGCCGTTTGAATTCAGTAACTGTAAAACGGACTGAGGAACCTGATTGGCCTGCGCCAACATTGCTGTTCCGGCAGAAAGCAGGATTTGATTCTTGACCAGCGAACTCATCTCTTGAGCCATATCTGTATCTGCTAGCAGAGATTCTGAAGCAGTCAGGTTTTCCTTTGAAACACGCAAACTGTGTAAATTTGCCTCAAGTGCATTTTTCTGGAATGAACCTAAGTTACCACGCATCGTGGAAACATCATCAATTGCCTGATCAATCAGCATCAGGGAATCTTGTGCGGCATCTGAATCCAGCAGATCAATTTCTGCTAAGCTTTGGAATTTACTATCGTTTTCGACTCTATTTGCAAGTTGTTCTGGATCAATACTGTCCACCGAAAAACGCCGTAATTGGCCTTGATTCGGACCAATTTGAAAAACAAGAGAATTTTGTGATACATGTACAAAACCGTCAATATCCTCGCCAACCAAGATCTCATTGTCTTGTTCACGTTTGAGCAAACCGGTAAAACGGTTATCGGTACGATTAAAAATTTCGTAAATTACATCATCAGTTGTTTCTCCATACTTCAAGGTTATTCCATCGGCTTCTGCACCGGGAGCACCTGTGAGTAACTGCCCGCGTCCCATAGCAACTCCGCCTGCACTGACCTCCGGGAATCCACCGATAGTGCCTTCCACATCACGACCAGAAAGAGCATAAACCGCTTCGTGTGCTTTTGTCTCTGCACCAAAATAGTTATCCAAAGTTGAGGAAACAGTAAAGCCCGGATCACTGCCGAATTGACGATGTCTCAAGACGATAATTTCGTCCATACCGGTCACAAATTCGGTGATTTCACCAGGTGTTCTCGCTATCTCTTTCAGAGCATCATTCAAGGTATCGAAGTTTTCCAGAAAGGGACCTAAATTGTCTGAAGGACGATAAATAAAAACATCCAGTTCCATGCCTGCTTCGTCTGTCACTCTTTGCATTTCATGTGCGATCAACTGCTGAATTGCACGTTCCGTTCTCAGTTTTGCTTCCGGAGTTCCATTGCGTTGGGCAGAAATGACGAGTTTTTCAATTGTCTGCCGTAAATCGTTATTGTTTTTCAGATCGATTGAAACTGTACGTCCACCTTCATTGATCACAAATGAAATCGAGTTGTTTGGATCAGTTGATGAAACATCCTGCAGACTTAATCTGCGTGTTCCAATAGCCATTGAGCGTGTCGCGACCTGAGTGATATTTACTTTGAATCCGTCTGCCGAAGTAGATTTTGAGCCTTCTGAAGCAGAAACAAATTCTAAGCCATCTCCAACTGCAACTCCTGTTGCGGAATTACTACCGTCAAGCAATGTTCTTGTACCAAACTGAGTGTTACGTGAAATATTTTTCAAAGTTGAGAGGATGTTTTCCACTTCATTCTGATCAGCCTGCAGAATTTTTTCGTCATTTGTACCTTCGTTTGCAGCATGTACCGCCAATTGGCGTAAATTAATTAACATATTGCTCACTTCATTTAAGGCACCTTCTGTGGTTTGAATCATTGAAATAGAAGATTCTGAGTTAACGATTGCTTGTCCAAGCCCTGATATCTGAGATTTCATCTGTTCAGAAATCACGAGAGACGCAGGTCCATCAGCAGCATGATTGAGTTTCCGCCCGGAAGACAAACGTTCCAGGTTTTGACCCAATTCCCGCTCAGTCTGCTGCAGGTGTCTCAGCGCGTTCAGTGCTGCTATATTTGAGTTGACTCGCAATGCCATGTAATTTTACTTCCAGTGTGCTGACAAAAAGGTTCGCTTGAACTCTTATCGGCACGCAGTTATTTTTCTTTAGCTGTTAATAGATCTGCAGCAAAAAATATTCAATAGATTTTACGCAGTTCTTCCTTTCATCGACAGCTCAGACTTTTTCTTTAGTAATTATTTGCTGATTCTGGAATAAGCTGGAATCCACTAGCTCATTCGTAATTAGTTGCTGTTTCAGGAAAAAGCTGGAATCCACACTGTCATTGCTTACAATGCGAGAAATCTTGAATCTTAATGGTATTGGAGAGGTAGTTTAGGTAAGTTTGTTCGCGTGCTTAGCAAAGACACGTTTTGAGGATTTTTTACTACGCTGTCAATATCTACTGAAAATAAGCCTAATATTTAAAGTCTCAGTTCCTGTTGTGCCAGGTGATGGGATTTCTGCTTTGATGCAGAACAGCAAGTATCACAATCATTGAATCTTTTTCAGCCCATTATGCTTAGCTTCACTTCAGACCAGGGTGATCCCTCATTTGGATTTTTATAATATTCTTGCATTCTTTTTTCCAACTCTTCCTTATGCCATTCTGGAATCTCAACTGATTCAGGAAGTTCTGAAATTGAATCCCAGATGTTTTCAACCAATTGAATGCGCTGTTGAATTGGCATTTCCGCAATCTCTGTTGCCGACAATGAACCCATTGTTTTGCTCCATTTAATGTTTGGATATGCTTAAATTTGAAGTCCAGAATAATCCTTTTCATTACAACAAACAAGCTCAGTTGGTTCCAGCTTTTAACGCGGTGACTGGAAGATGTTTAGCATTTTCACAGATCCGGAAGATTCGGATTCTAGTCAAGTTCATTCCGGCGGAACAAAAGCATATTCATTCCCTGACAGAAAGAGGGTGAAGTTACGGGTTACGCCTTTGGAACCGTTTCCGGAAGGGCGAATAAGGGGGGCGTAGCGTCCGGGATTTCCAGCAGCGGCGTTCAGAGTGATAGTCAGAAAGTGGGTGAAGTTATCGGAGTTCCAGTAGACTTTCCCGCTGCCGGGATTTACGGTGTTTGGTGTACCGTCCCTCGGTGCGTCTGCACTTCCGCCAAGTTCACTAAGGTTGACTTCAGTAACATTGGCCGTAGCATAAACCCTGATCCGGACGTCTCCCTCTGCTCCGGAATTTCCTTCGAGACACAAACTCCCGGCAACCTGCGCGGCTTTGCGGCACCACTTGCGTCCTCTTTCCTGCTCGTCAGCACATGCGGATAAGGTCAACACTGCCAGTAACACAAAGTAGAAAGCTGTTCTGGTTCCGTACATAAAAAAGCTCCAAAAACAAAAAAGCCCCCCGCCAACAGAACGCTGACGGGAGGGCTTTCACTAAAAGGAAGGGTTAGGTTTCTTGATCACTCGTCGTAGAAAATACTCACCGACGCGTTATCAGTTGAACTCATATATCCAACTGCATATTTGGAAGGTTGTACCGCAAGGCTTACTTTATCTAATGCAACTCCTGTGGCATCTGAACCTATAGCTGTAAATGTTCCAACTGCAGTTTCATTATTACGCCAGAGTTCAATGTTACCGTTATCATTTACGAGAACAACAGTGCTGTTATCATCGGTATCGAATCCGATATCAATGGGACCTCCATTATTTCCTGCACTAAGGCTAACCGTTCCAAGTGTAGATAAGTTACCCTG
>JACNKY010000196.1 GCA_014381795.1 Pseudomonadota bacterium
TTCGGATTGAGGATAACGTCTAAGTTTTTTAAGGGATTATTACAACTGGATTAGTTGAGTTATTTCTCCTGGTTCAGGGAATCTTGACAGTATTTTCTTGGAAAATACTTTTTCGCCATCTACAATAACCTCAAAATCACCCCTTTCACCAGAAAGAAGTTCGGCGTCAACCTCGAATGATTCTTTTAATTCCGCAGCCAAACTGACCGCGCTGGGTTTGTAGTTTCAAACCACACAGTAAAATATTTTAATCTGCATTATATCTCAGTTTATAAAAAGTATTAAACTTCTGATGTGCAAAACTGGGCAAGATTCAGAATTATTATATTAGACTGACTAGATTCTGCGAAAATATCAAGATTGGAATATCAGTTGCAAACTGGGAAAAGATTACTCGTTCTATTAGATTTACTATCCAGAGGAATTTTCTTCAAAACGTGAATGTACTTTGAAGTTAGCTAAATCTGCAGCAGGAAGATATTCCGGTGCTGGAGGAGGGCTGATTTTGTTGACCAACAGCATAAGTATGTTTTGGATTCCTGTCAATAACGCCGAAAATAAAGGCAGTGGTGAAAGTAGTCGGGACATACGTACTACAGAAATAATCAACATAACTCCCAGAGCAGTTGAACTTAAAGCAAGAGCCATCGACTGCCCCAGCCACTCTACTGCTAATTTACCTGCATATCCATTTTGCCATAAAAAACCTGAATTTACTGGTTCAAGAAGAGTTAACTGTAAAGCCAGTTCATAAAATATCGAAAGCAAAAAAACGAGAACAAACGTATAATAAGTACCTCCCAGAACAGAAACACTACGAGGTTGGTGCATGAATATACGCACAAAAAGCCATGGTAGCAACAAGGATGACGGCCCAAAGATTTCTAGTAAAGAACCTCCTGTGATTGCGCCGATCAAGCCAATCCAGTTTTGAATTCCTGCTGAAGGATATAACTGATTAAAAACTGTCGGATCCTGAAAATCCGCCGTCATTATGGACAGCAGAAAAGCAAAACCTAATCCACCAAAAACCAGATAGTCTATACGTAGTTTGATTACACTCATTGCAGCTGGTTTATTAAGATTAAGTTTTAGGATTGTTATTAATTACTTTTGTCACTATTTCTGCTACTGAAGGCAGTACATAAGCTTCGATTGACTCTCCCATGAATGCTAATTCACGAACAAGAGTCGAACTGATAGCAAAAAGATCCGGTTTCCCAAATAAGCAGAATGTTTCAATTTCCTGGTCAATTCCCTTGTTGCCTACTGCCTGCTGAAATTCACCCTGAAAATCATCCAAACTTCGTAAACCTTTTACAATTACTTGCGCTTTACGTTGCTGTACGTAGCGAATGGTTGAGCCACTAAAAGCTTCAACAGTGACATTTCTTAAATCATAATGCGTCACATATTCATTCATCATCTGCAGACGCACTTCTTCGGTAAACATATATTGCTTTTCAACATTCATGGCTGCTGACCAATAAACATGATCAAACTGTTTGCTCGTTCGGACCAATATATCTGCGTGACCAAAAGTTGGCGGATTTGCACTAGTAGGGTAAACTGCAATTCTCATTTCTGCTATTCAAATATATTGTTTAAGTTTGTCTGACTGAAGTTTTTCATTCCCGTCGTAGTCTAACTGTAAATTCATGAAGATAATTTAACGCCTGCAGCGGAGTCATTTCATTCAAGTTTAATTTTCGCAACTCATCCAGATAGAGAGATTCTTCTGGAAACAAAGACAATTGAGGATCTGCATCGGTGGAAACATTCCAAAAGCCGCTCGATTTATCACTTACTTCAGTCGATAATTCCTGTTTTTTTTCTGTCTCATCTATAGGTATAGGCAAATGGTGGACCATTGACGTCTCTTCCAATTGTTCCATCACATCTAGCGCGCGTTTTACCACACTTTTTGGCAGACCCGCAAGCCTTGCAACTTGAACTCCATAGCTTTTATCAGCCTCTCCCGCAACGATTTTACGCAGAAAAACAATTTGTTCACCCTCTTCTTCTACACGTACGCTGAAATTTTCAACAGAATCCAATTCCTGCGCAAGAGCAGTCAGTTCATGATAATGTGTGGCACAGAGCGTGAGAGCGCTCAATTTTTGTAAATGTTCAACAATTGCCCACGCAATGCTGATACCGTCAAAAGTGCTGGTCCCCCTCCCGATTTCATCCAGAATTATTAAACTTCGGTCAGTCGCATTGTTCAAAATTGCTGCTGCTTCATTCATTTCCAGCATAAAAGTACTTTGACCAAGAGTCAGATTATCCGAAGCTCCAACACGGGTGAAAATTCTGTCAACCACAGTCAACTCCGCACTCTCTGCAGGCACAAAACTTCCACATTGCGCCATGAGCACATTTAAGGCAACTTGTCGCATGTAAGTAGATTTACCGGCCATGTTTGGTCCTGTGATCAACATGATACGGCATGTGGTTTCTGCTAAATCTAAATCATTAGGCACAAAAACTTCACCCAAATCAATTCGCTCAATGACAGGATGGCGACAGTCTTTCAAAAACAATTTTCTAGGTGCCTGCAGAGGATGCAGAACTGGACGCACGTAGTGATAGTGTTCTGCAACATAAGCCAGTCCTGCCAACGCATCCGCAACAGCGATATCCTGTGCGGTTTGCTGTACACGTCTGGTGTTTGTGTTGATCTCGGTTTTTAATTGTTGAAACATTTCATACTCCAACTCACCTATTCGCTCTTCTGCAGTGAGTATTTTTTCCTCAAATTCTTTGAGCTCGCCGGTAATGTAACGCTCAGCATTTACCAGAGTCTGTTTACGGATGTAATTATCCGGAACTGATGTTTTATGAACATTACTGACTTCAAGGTAGTAGCCAAAAACTTTGTTGTAACTTATTTTTAAGGAGCTTATTCCTGTTTTCTCACGTTCATTCAACAGCATTTCATTAAGAAATTGTTTTGAATTTCTAGAAATGTCACGCAGTTCATCTAATTCTGCTGAAACTCCTGCTGCCATAAATCCACCTTCCCTCAGTTTAACTGAAGGTGCATCCAGCAAATGTCGATGCAACAGATCTAACAAATCTGTTAGCGGATCAAATTTTTCAGCAATTATTTTTATCAACGGCGATTGTAATTCTGCAAAATAGAGTGGAAGTTTCTGTACCGGTTCCAAGGATTCTCGTAGAGCCAAAAGGTCATTTATCCCTGTCACTGGCAAATTGATGCGCCCCAAGATACGTGGTAGATCCTGGATCACGTTCAAACTTTCACGAAATTTTTCACAGAGCATAAAATTAACCCTGAACTCTTCGATACAGTCAAAACGTTCATTAATTGCCTCAATATCTAGTAACGGCTGCCGCATCCACTGCCTGAAAAGCCTTGCACCCATTGGAGTCTGAGTGTGATTAAGTATATGAAAAAGAGTGTGTTTTCTAACTCCGGACTGGCTTTCAAACAGTTCAAGATTCGCAACTGTTGCTTCATCCAAAAGCATAGTTTTTTCAAAAGAATGTCTCCGCAAAGCAGTAAGATGGCTCAAGTCGCATTTTTGAGTTTCTTCCAAATAACGTAATAACGCACCCGCGGCTGAAATTCCATGTGGCAAATCATCTACCCCAAATCCGGAAAGATTCAGCGTTTCAAAATGTTTTTTTAAACTCTTTTCAGTTGCTTCCTTATCAAAATGATATGGGTCAATAAAATTAAAAAGTCCGGTCGATGGGAAAACCTGTCCGTCCGGAAAACCTGTTACTTTTGTCAGCGAAACCACTGAGCTTCCGTCTGAGGTGTTTTCCTTGTCAAGCAACTGTGTCATACGCTGCACAAGTTCCTCCAGAAACAGGGATTCTGCTTCAGAACGGCTTTGTGTGAGGAGAATTTCCTGTGGGGTCAGTTGTGCGAGGAAATCGTAGAACCGGTGAGTTTCATGCAAATTAAACTCTGCAACCTCAAACTCACCTGTAGAAAGATCCGCAAAGGCGATACCCAAACTTTGGGAACGCAATACCACGTTGATTGCCAGTAAATAATGATTACGGTCCGGATCAATCAATTGAGGTGAAACTGTAGTTCCGGGAGTTACAACTCTGACAACACCCCGCGCTACCAGACCCTGTGCTTTGGCAGGATCTTCCATTTGTTCACAAATGGCCACCTTGTAACCTGCAGCAGTCAGTTTGTTTAAGTATTGTTCATAGGCACGGTAAGGTACACCACACATCGGTAATGACTTTTTTTTATCACGTGAAGTCAACGCAATTTGCAAAACTTTTGCTCCTACAATCGCATCATCACCGAACATTTCATAAAAATCGCCCATGCGGTAAAACAGAAGTTTATCCGGATGTTCCCGTTTGATGGCATTGAACTGACGCATCATCGGTGTTTCTACTTGAGGAACAGACATGAGTATTGCTGAAGAGGTAAAAAAAATTATGCCAAGTTTGCCGGCCAGATAAGCGGAAACAATTTGTGCTTCATCGGCACACCCGCCGACAATTCTACCGAAAGTCCCGGAAATTCTGGAGAAGTTTCCCAGGCGCGTGGGGCATGCCGAATATCATCGCCAAGCATACGTACAGAAAAAACACGACGCAGTGCCTCTGTACCAGCTCCGGTATGCAAAGTGAGCATATGAAAGGCCAGAGCGTCACCAGGTTCAAGAGCCCAGCTTAAAACACGATATTTGTCCGGATTAGCTTCAATATCCGGCGGTTCCATGAGACTACCTTCAGGAAACCACTTTGCTTCTTTTTTGAGAAAAGTCCGCGGTAAGAACCAGTTTCCGAGATGTGATCCAGCCGCAAATTCCAGTGTCCATTCAAGCGGTACTGGATCAACCGGAATCCAAAAACTGATATTTTGTCTTCCTTCAATATTGTAATATGGTTGGTCCTGATGCCATGGAGTCCTTTGCCTAGTTCCGGATTTTTTCACTAGCATGTGGTCGTGATACAGACGTACCTTTTCGGAACACATAAGTTTTGCAGCCACTTCCGAAAGCTGACTTTCAAAGATAATCCTCTGGTAAGCCGAATTTTCCTGCCAGGTACAAAAATCTTCAAGGAACCAGCCTGGATCCTTTACATCGCTGGCAACCTTGGAGCGTGAACTCGGATTGGAAATATTTTTATCGATACCTGATTTCAGATCTGCAACTTCATCCTTGGAAAGCAGGTTTTTAAGCAGAACCACTCCATCGTCAGCATAGGCTTTAATCTCAGTTTCACTAATATGCACAGTCATTTTTTTAAATTATCCCCTGGCAGCTGCCAAAGACAGCAAATGTTTACGATAACCGGTTTCACCTTCGGCTTCCCAGGTTTTCAACAAAGCAGAACCGACGATTGCAATTTCCGCTTTCCCATGTAACCGGCGTAAATCTTCGGCTTGTGACAAACCAAAACCCAAAGCCAGAGGCAAATCAGTGTAGAGCCGGCATTGTTGTAAAATTTTTTCCGCGCTGATGTCCAGTTCCGTGTTTTTACCAGTAACCCCTTTTCTGGCAACACAGTAAATAAAACCGCTACCATGACCACATATTTTCCGGAGACGCTCCTCTGTGTTGGTTGGGGTACAGAGCATGATCGGATCAAGATCATGCTGCCTGCTGTATTCAAACAAATCACCGTATTCCTCCAGCGGTAAATCCGGAATGATAAAACCTTCACCACCATTTTTCCGGATGTTTACGCAGTAATTTTCAAATCCCATGGAAAATGCAGTATTACAATAACCCATCATTAACATCGGAAAATCAAAGCGCTCACTGGCACGCTTCATCAAATCAAAATATGCCTGCCAACGTATCCCATTTCGGAGAGCCTCTTGATTCGCTTTAACAAAAAGCGGTCCGTCTGCGCTTGGTTCGCTGAAAGGCATTTGCAGCTCAACCAAATCCACATCCGCTTCACCCATCGCCTCCAGCATTTTCCAATTCGCTTCCAAAGATGGATAACCCACCACGACATGGGTCATCAGTAGGATTTTACTTTTAGTTTCCGGATACTCAGTTCCACCGAAAAGTGGATCGAGCCGGTTTTTTAAATATTTTGTCAGATTCATTAATTTATAATTTTGAAATTAGGAAACGAAGTTGGGCTCATTTTCTCAGTGCTTTTGTTCTCAAAAACTCATCCCATTTTTCATCACCTATGGCTTCAGCAATATTGAAAATATCTTTGTCACCCCGTCCTGAAAGGTTGATCAACACCTGGGTTCCATCAGGAATATCCGGCGCTTCCTCAACCACAGCGGCAAAAGCGTGGGCGCTCTCCAAAGCTGGAATTATGCCTTCTGTACGCATCAGCAGCTTGGTGGCAGAAATAACTACATCATCCGCTGCAGAGGTAAAGCGGATGCGCTTTTGATCGTGAAGGTGACTCAGAATTGGACTGACTCCTATGTAGTCCAGCCCCGCTGCAATCGAATGCGTATGCATCATCTGACCTTCGTCGTCCTGAAAAAAATACGTTTTGTATCCCTGCGCTACTCCTACTGTACCTCCGGAAAAACGTGCGGCGTGTTGTCCTGAATCAAGACCGTGACCTCCGGCTTCAACACCAACCAGTTCCTCCTCTGTATCTTCCAGAAACGGCAGAAAAACTCCACTAGCGTTTGAACCACCTCCAACACAAGCATATATTTTGTCGGGTAATTTGCCATTTATTTTCAACATTTGCTGACGTGATTCCTGACCAATAATTGACTGAAACCAGGCTACCATTTCCGGAAAAGGGTGTGGACCACAGGTCGTGCCTAAAACATAATGCGTAGTTTCCATACTTTCCGACCAGTCACGCATAGCCGCATTGATAGCATCCTTAAGCGTGGCAGTACCTTCTGTAACTGAAATCACAGTCGCACCAAGTTGTTCCATCCAAAAAACATTCGGACGTTGACGTTCCACATCAACAGCGCCCATGTAAACCGTGCATTCAAGCCCCATTCTGGCGGCCATGGTTGCGGTTGCCACTCCGTGCTGTCCGGCTCCTGTTTCTGCAATTACTCGTTTTTTATTCATCCGCTGTACGAGCAACCCCTGCCCCATACAATTGTTCGCTTTGTGCGCTCCTGTGTGGTTTAAATCTTCCCGTTTGCAAAAAACCTGAAACTTACCACCCAATGTTTCAGCAAAATTTTCCAGCGGAGTGACCGGTGTTGGACGGCACGAATAATTCTGCATCACGTCCACATAACTTTGCCAAAATCCAGCGTCGGCCTTGGCTTCGTTAAAAGCGGCAATTAACTCGTCAAAAGTAGTACGTAATATTTCCGGAATAAACATGCCTCCGTAATCACCATAATAACCGGAGGCATCAGGATTAATAGCTTGAGTGGGCATGTTGGACTTTATTGTATCTTTGGACTTTCTGGTTTATTATTTAAGTTTAGATTTTACGTATTTTTTTTCATCTTGTCAATTAACGGTTGATGTTAAATAAGCTCTCAATTCCGGAAATGGCGATTCAGCAAATCTGGGCTGAGCAGGATTTTTCAAAGAAGAATCTCCGGACTGTTTCAGGACAGGCCTTGAAAATTGATTTTGCCGGCTGGCACAATTCCGGAAGTGGACCGGACTTCAAGGAAGCACGTTTGCAAATTGGAGAGCATTCGCTTTTCGGCGCGGTGGAAATTCATGTCGATTCTTCAGGATGGTACGCACATCAACACGAAAAAAATCCGGATTACAACTCTGTGGTTTTACATGTCGTCCTTTACAACAGTGGAAAACGCTTAATTGAACGTGAGGACAAGTTTAAAATTCAGGAACTGGAATTGGCTTCTTTTATCAGCAAAACACCATCAACCTCAGAAACGCAAGCCCGGGCGGACTTAAAATCTTTCGGAGAACTTCCTGGACGTTGCGGAGTGGCAGCGGTTGAAAATGGTGCGGAGACACTGAAAAAAATCATTGCTCATGCCGCAGAGCAGCGTATTCAAGAGAAAATGCTGCTACTGCTAAAGCGTTGGGATGAACAGGATCCTGAGGAATTGCTTTTTCAGTTACTCTTCAAATCATTGGGTTATTCACCATTTTCCCAAGTTTTTGAAGAACTGGCAAAACAATATCAGTTTAGTGACCTCCGACCTTTGTTTCGGCAGTCTCAGCGCACAACACGGACACTCGTACTTTCACGCTGGTTTGGTGCATGTGGGTTGTTTGCCACAGAGCATACAATTGCCGACCCGTCCGTACGCCACGAATTTCTGCAGTGGAAATCTGCCTGGCAGGATCTTCCGGAACATCCGCAAGTATCCCGAAAATATTCAGAGGCCTTTCGTCCACAAAATACTCCGGAGAGGAGGTTGCTCGGCATGTTCCATCATTTATACCGTGTAGCAAATGAAGGTTTACTCAAACGCTGGCTGCTGGTGTTCCTGAACCTAAGTCAGTATGCCGATGAAAAAGTATTATGCCGGCAGGCTCTGTCTGAAACAGAAATACTGTTTTCAACTCCAGATTGGGAAGTCTGGCAGCAGCATCTTGTTTTGGGAAAAACAAAGCATACATTCTCATCGCAGCTTGTTGGTAAGGACCGCCAAATAATACTTTGGGCAAATGCTGTTTTACCGTTCTTCCTGGCATATGCACGACACGAAAATGAACCTGAACTGGAAAAACTGCTTTATCGCTTATTCATGATTTTACCCGCAGAGGCTTCAAACAGTAAAACACGTTTCATGGAAAAACGGTTATGGTTTTCAGAATTTCCTAAATCAGGTAAACTTAAATTGAATACTTTAGGAAATCGGCAGGGTTTAATACAAATTCAACATGATTTTTGCCGCAACTTTCATCAAGGTTGTGTAAGCTGTGAACTACCCGGAATTTTAGTAGGCTGAATGAAGACATGAAAAAATTAAATATTACTCAAAAAACATATTTTGTGTTTTTATTTTGCATATGTGCCTCAGTACTTCTCTCTGCCTGTATTAGGCCGAATCTTTCTCAGTTTGAAGTACAACGTCCATCCAGAATAACAATTCCACGTGAAGTAAAAAAAGTGTTTATCCGTGCAGATCTGGTGGATGAAACAAATGATAAACTTGGCATTAAAATTCAAGTACTTCAACAACTGGCGGATGAACTCAATAGTTACGGACGTTTCAAAGTCAGTGTAGTGGATACTTTAGATGGGAGCCAGTTTGATCCAGAAAAGGAGTCTGTCGCGATAATTCAGGGAGAAGTCATCAGCGGCGGGGAAGTGGACCGTGGACAGTTTACTGACCTTGCCACCTGCACAGGTGGAATCAGCGGGAGGCTGTCTTCGGCGGGAGCAGCCGCAATTACAAATGAAGCAATTACTTTAGATAAATGGCGTGGATATGTTTGCCGGAGAGGTACTTTTGCCGGAAATGCGGCGGAACTTGTACTTTCATCAGCATTCTCTTTGGCAGGTTTAAATGACGCTATTCCGCCTAAAAACCAGGTTGTGAGGATTTATGATTACAAAAATATCTCACTTTTTGCTCAGGGGAATTTTAGTTTTAACATGATTGGCTTAAGTAGGGAAACACTGGCAATTCG